>NZ_CAKKTL010000351.1:0-3805 GCF_920664355.1 Protofrankia sp. CiP1_Cm_nod2 | reverse complement strand
GCGCCGCCTCGGCCGACGGCCGCCGGGCCGGCCCGACCGGCCGGGCGGCACCCGCGGCGTCGACCACGGCCACGTCCCCGGCGTGCAGCTCGGACTTGTCCAGCCCGCTCACGGTGACCGCGAGCCGCAGCGGGGCACGGCACAGCACGACCGACAGGTTCCCCGAGGTCGCCCGCATCCAGCCGAGGGACGCGTAGCGCGCCGCCTCCCGGGCCAGCGCCTCGCCCGCGACGCGCAGACCGGCCGGCCACCCGTCGGCGTCCACCGGATCACCAGTGTTCACAAGAACGTCGTCCATCAGAGCAGCACCCGTCGAAACACCATCCACCCACCAGATCATCAATTTCCGCCGGTGTCACCTCCACCGGCACCCGCCCGGCCCCGGACACTGCCTGTCCCACGCCCAGGGACAGCCGGACGGCCTGCCCGGCCGGATGGCCGGATGGCCGGATGGCCGGTCGACGTCCGGCGCGGACCGGCGATCCCACCGCTGGACATACCCGGGCGGCCCCGGCCGGCGGCATATCGTGCTGTGGATGACTCCTGTCGGCCGGCCTGTCTCCTGGACGGGCAACGGCATCCGTCTGCTCGACCAGACCGCGCTGCCCGCCCGGGTCGTCCACCTCGAGGTCACCGACGTGGACGTGCTCGTCGCCGCGGTGCGGCGGCTGGCCGTCCGCGGCGCTCCCGCCCTCGGTGCCGCCGGCGCGTTCGGGGTGGCCCTGGCCGCGGCCCAGGCCGAGCGGGAGAACTGGGACGCGGCCACTCTCGCACGGGCCATCGGCGGCATCCGCGACGCCCGTCCCACCGCCCTCGCGCTCGCTCTCGCGGTGGACGCGGCCCGCCAGCGGCTAGCCCACGGGATCTCCGCGGTCCTCGAATACGCCCACGACCTGCTGGAGCAGGACGAACGGGCGAACCGGGCGATCGGCGCGCACGGCGCGGACTGGCTGCTGCGCAGCGCGTCCCGGCCCACCGGCGCCGTCCACAACACCGGCACCATCCACGACACAGGCACGGGCACAGGCAGCGGTGGCGGTATCAGCGCCGGTACCACCGGCGGGAGGACTCCCGCGACCGTCCCCGGCAGCGACGGCAGCGGCCACACCGACGGCGGTGGTCGCCGTCCGCTGCGCATCCTCACCCACTGCAACACCGGGGCGCTCGCGACCGCTGGCTGGGGGACGGCACTGGGCATCATCCGCGAACTGCACGCCCGCGGGGCACTGGAGATCGTCTATGTGGACGAGACCCGGCCGCTGCTGCAGGGCAGCCGCCTGACCGCCTGGGAGCTCGACGTCGAGAACATCCCCCACCTGGTGCAGGTCGACGCCGCCGCCGCGGGGACGATCGTGCGTGGGCTCGTCGACGCGGCCGTCGTGGGCGCCGACCGGATAGCCGCCAACGGTGACGTCGCCAACAAGATCGGTACTCTCGGGGTGGCGCTGGCCTGCGCGTACGCGCGGATCCCGTTCGTCGTGGCCGCCTCCGCGTCGACCGTGGACCCGGCGACGGCGTCCGGCGACATGATCCCGATCGAGCTGCGGGACGGCGAGGAGGTGCTCGGCCACGCCGGGTCGCGGGTCGCGCCGGCGCGCTCCCGGGCGTACAACCCCGCCTTCGACGTGACGCCCGTGAGCCTGGTGAACGCGCTCGTCACCGAGCACGGGATCGTCGAGGCCGCGCGCGGCCAGCGCCCGCGGCCGCCCGCCCCGCCCCGGTAGGCCGCCGACGCCCCCGACAAGGTCATCGACGCCTCCAGCAAGGTCACCGACCAAGGTCATCGGCATCCCCGACAGGTCATCGGTGTCCCGGTGGGCCGTCGGCCGGTGGCGGTGCCGCGATCAGGGCGGCGGCAGGACGCTGATCTGGGTGAGGCCGCTCACCTCCGGGTGGTCACCCACGCCGCGGTCGTGGTTCGGCTCGCCCGGCCGGCGGACGCCGACCGTCGACCAGCCGGCGGCGCGGGCGGCGTCCAGCTCGTCGACGAGGTCCGAGAGGAAGAGCGTCCGGCCCGCTGGCACCCCGGTCGCCGCGGTGATCGCGGCGTAGGACGACGGCTGCCGTTTCGGGCCCGCCGTCTCGGTGTCGAAATACCCGCTGAACAGGCCACCGAGGTCACCGGCGAGGCTGCGGGCGAACCAGGCGCGCTGCGCGGCGACCGACCCGGACGAGAAGACGTACAGCCGGTGCCCCGCCGCCCGCCAGGAGCGCAGGGCGCCGGCCACCTCCGGGAACAGGTGGGAGGTCAGCTCGCCCGCGGCGAAACCGGCGTCCCAGATCAGCCCCTGCAGGGTCTTGAGCGGAGTGATCTTCTCGTCCGCGTCCAGCCAGGCATCGAGCGCGGTGACGATCCGGGCGGTGTCCGCCGCCGGCTCACCGATCAGCCCGCGGACCTGCGCGAGCGCCCGGCTGGTGTCCGGATGCCGCTGGTGGCTGTCGATCCACGCGCGCAGCCGTGCCCGCGAGTACGGGTAGAGGACGTCGACGACGAAGGATGTCGCGCTGGTCGTCCCCTCGATGTCGACGACGACCGCCTCGGCGGTGACCGTGACGGCGGCGGTCACCGGGCGGCGGCGGCCACGGCGTACAGCGCGTCGAAGTCGGGGAAGCGGGACGCGATGTCGCTGCCGGTGAAGTCACCGACCCAGCCGTCGGCGTCGTGGAAGAAACGGACCGCGGTGAACGACGGGCTGCTGCCCATGTCGAACCAGTGCGTGGTACCCGCCGGCACCGACAGCAGGTCGCCGGCCTCGCAGAGCACCGCGTGGACCTCGTCACCGATGTGCAGGTAGAAGACGCCGGCGCCGGCGGCGAAGAAGCGCACCTCGGCGTCCGCGTGGGTGTGTTCGGCGAGGAACTTCGCCCGCGTGGCGGCGGCCGTGGCCGGCCAGCCGGGCGCCTCGGCCGGATGCAGCGCCACCACGTCCACGAGGACGAATCCCTCGTCGGCGACGACCTTGTCCACCTGTTCCCGGTAGGCGGCGAGCACCGCGTCCTGGCCGGCGTCGGACGGGAGGTCCGCAAGCGTCCACTGGTCGAACCGGACGCCGACCGGCGCGAGGGCGGCGGCGGTCTCGTCCGGCCGGTCGGTGTCGCGCAGCACGCGGCCCGGGTCGTCAGCGGGCCAGGTTGTCAGGTGCGTCATGACGGCCTCCTCCGGTCGTGTCCGCGGCGGGCCTCGGCCCGAGTCCCGCCCTGGCCCGCCAGTCCCAGTGTGACGCCGGGCATGCACCCGCGCTGGCGGCCCGCGAAGCAACGCAACGGGAACGACACACAGAAGCAGCGCAACGGAAACGGCACACGGCGGAGAGCCGCCAGGCACCGTGCCCACCGCGGATGCCGTGCGGGGCCGGGACCGCGCGGGCGGCTGGCGTCCCTTCGGCCACGAAGAACGATCACGACCGCGACGGGACCGGCCGCCGCCGGGCGGCTGTCGTCGCCGGAGCCGCTCATCGCAGTGGGACGGTCACACCTTCGCTGAACGGGCCGTCGTGGAGCTCCAGGTGATCAGGCGTGGCATCGATGGGAATGTCGAAGACGAGGGTGCCAGTGACCTTCTCCCCCTCGGAGATGTTGCCCCAGAGCGAGTTGGAGAAGGCCGCCCGGGACAGCAGCTGGTCGGAGCCGTGCCTGGCGCCAGTGGTGTCGTACAGGCTCTGCGAGGCCAGCGTCAGGGTCCGGTCCGAACCGCCGATGTTGCTGACGGTCACATTGGCCAGGCAATACTGGCCGTCCGGATGCCGGGGGAAGAATCCGGCCTTCAGCTCGTCGACACCGCACTGGACGTTCGTCACGGTGAACT
>NZ_CAKKTL010000350.1:0-3810 GCF_920664355.1 Protofrankia sp. CiP1_Cm_nod2 | reverse complement strand
GACCGTACCCGGCGGGCTGCGCATGGCCCGGCGCCGGCTGCCCGTAGCCCGGCCCGGCGGGCGCCGGCTGGCCGTAACCCGGCTGGGCCGGCGGTGGGGGCGCGACCGGCTGGGCATGCGCCGGCGGCGGTGCCGGCGGGACGTGCGATGGGGCCGGCGGGACGTGCGATGGGGCCGGCGGGACGTGCGGCGGGGCCGGCGCGGGCGCCGGCTTGGCGTAGTTCGCGGCGGGTGCCCCGAATCCGGGGGCGGGCGAGGACGGAGGCGGAGCCGCGGGCGGGGGTGCCGCCTGGGTGCGGGTGGCGCCGGCCGGCGGGCCGAACCCACTGGGCGCTGCCGGCGCGGCCGGCGGTGGCGGCGGTGGTGTGTCGTCCTCCACATCGCCGCCGAACGAGCGGATCAGCTCGGCGAGCCCGCCGGCGAAGCCCTGCCCGACCGCGGCGACCCGCCAGACACCCTTCCGGTAGAGATCACCGATGATGATGGCGCGCTCGCTGGTGAAGTCCGCCCCGGTGAAGGCGTAGCGCAGCACCTCGGCGCCGCCGACGACGATCCGGAAGTAGCCGGCGGCCAGCTGGGACGCCGAGCCCGCGCCGTCGATCGCCGCGCAGAACGACAGCTTGTGGATGCCCGCCGGCACCTTGTCCAGCGTCACCCGGAACGACTGGGTGTCACCGGCCTGCTCGCCCAGGAGCTGGACCGACCCCTCCGGGGACGCCGGCTGGTTGAAGAAGATGAAGTAGCGATCGTCGGAGAGCCGGTCGTTCGCGTCCAGGCCGAAGCAGGAGACGTCCCAGGCGAGACCGGGCGCGGTCAGCGCGATCCCGATGTAGAGGTCGGTGCCCGGGGTGACCGCGGACAGCTGGCTCTTCTGCCCCCGGTTGAACTGTTGGACCACCGCGCTCCCCTTCAGCGTCGACCTGTCGGTCTGCCTCGACGCCGGGCATCCGGAACGGACGCGGACCGCACGAAACCGGACTACCCGGGTGCTCGCTTCGCCGGAGGCGTCTAGAAAACTAGCAGCCCGGCCAGGATCTCTTCGACGGCCCACAGCGGTCCGGACCCTGTCAGCCGACGGACACAGCAGGCCAGTGACCCGCGCTTCGGGCAGCCGGCCGGCGGGCGGGGCCCGGCCCGGCGCCACTCGGTCGTGTACCGACGCGACCGGGTCGTGTACCGACGCGACCGGGTCGCGCACCGGCGCCGGACGGCGTTCACTGGAGTCATGCGGTATGTCGACGGAGTAGCGACAAAGAAGAAGATCTCCGTGATCGGGCTGGGGACCTGGCAGTTCGGTTCCCGTGAGTGGGGCTACGGCGCGGCCTACGCCGGCAGTGAGGCGCCGGCGATCGTCCGGCGGGCGCTCGAGCTCGGGGTGACCTTCTTCGACACGGCCGAGCTGTACGGCTTCGGGCGCAGCGAACGGATTCTCGGTTCCGCGCTGCGGGACGCCGGCGCGCTCGAGACGTCCTTCATCGCCACGAAGCTGTTCCCGGTGCTGCCGGTCGCGCCGGTCGTCGAGCAGCGCGCGGTGGCCAGCGCCAACCGGCTCGGCGTCCGGCAGATCGATCTCTACCAGGTGCACCAGCCCCACCCCGTGCTGCGCGACACCAGCGCCATGCGCGGCATGGCGGCGCTGCAACGGGTCGGCCTCGTCGACGCGGTCGGCGTCAGCAACTACCCGCTGGAGCGCTGGCAGGCGGCCGAGGAGGCGCTCGGCGCACCGGTGCTGTCCAACCAGGTGCAGTTCAGCCTGCTGCACCCGCAGCCCGAGCGGGAGCTGGTGCCGCACGCGGTGAAGAACGACCGGCTGATCATCGCCTACAGCCCGCTCGCGATGGGCGTGCTCTCCGGCCGCTACAGCCGGGAACGCCGTCCGACGTCGTTGGCGCGTACGTCGCATCCGCTGTTCCTGCCGGAGAACCTGGACGCGGCCCGGCCGGTGCTCAACGTCCTGCGTGACGTCGCCGCGGCGCACGACGCGAGCCCGGCGCAGATCGCGCTGGCCTGGGTGCTCCGGCACCCGAACGTGGTCGCGATCCCCGGGGCTTCCAGCGTCGCCCAGCTGGAGAGCAACGTCGCCGCCGCCGACATCGAGCTGACCGACGAGGAGTACGGCGCGCTGAAGAACGCCTCCGACACGTTCACCCCGACCGGCGGCCGGCGGGCCCGGGTCACCGCCATCCTGCGCGGCGGGCTGCGCCGGCGCTGACCGCCCCGGCCGGCCGTGGCCCCGGCGGGCGGCGGCCGGCGCCGTGGTCAGCCGGGGCCCGGGGCGGATATGACGTGGAACGGTGGGCACACCGCCGAGGAGTGGTGCGCGGCGGCTTCCAGCGCGAGCTGCACCCGGTCCTCCGGGGCGAGATGCCCGCTGCCGTGCAGGGAGCCCAGGGCGAACTCCTCCCCGCAGCCCACGGCGTCGTACAGGTCGATGCTGCGGCCGATCTGGAAGTCGGAGTCGATGCGGTACAGCCGGCCACGGATACCGGCCAGGAACACCCCGCCGGCCTCGGATCCCGACTCGGTGCGCGTGTAGCCGCCCTCGCGCAGACAGTCACGCACCGCGGAGATGAAGTCGGTGGCCATGAACCGGTCGATGTCCCATGTCTGGGGGGCGGGTGGGACCAGGCTGTACCTCAGGAGCTGGCCCATCCGGAACGACGAGGTGAAACCCATGACGAACTCGCCGTTACGGAACACCTTGGTGTCAGCGCGGACGGTGATGGAGTAGCCGGCTACCCCGGCGCTGTCACCACCGATGATCACCCTGCCGTCATGCTCAAGACCGACGATGCAGGTCACAAGAGCGCATCTTATCCCCTGGATGCACGCCATGTCCGACAAGTACGCATGGATCGGGTCGCTTTCACAGTAGAGTCCGATTAGTTACAAAATGTTATAAAATAGTAGATTGTGCTACGGCCAGTGATACAGTAGGTTGCCGTCACGACTGGTTGTCGTCACAGCCGGCTCTCGCCGCGGCTCCTGCTACGTCTGCCGCGCCTGCTACGTCGACGGGTCGGACGGGACCGCGGGGACGGCGGGGACCACGGGGACCACGGGGACGGTGCCGACGCGGTGCGCCCCGGTGTAGACGTTCATGGAATCCCCGCGGACGAAGCCGATCAGCGTCATACCGGCGTCCGCGGCCAGCTCGACCGCCAGCGACGACGGCGCCGACACCGCGACCAGCGCCGGAATCCCGGCCAGCAGGGCCTTCTGGACCAGCTCGAACGACGCCCGGCCGCTGACCACCAGCACCCGCCCGCGCAACGGCAGCGCGCCCTCGCGCACCGCGTGACCGACGGCCTTGTCCACCGCGTTGTGCCGGCCGACGTCCTCCCGGACCACGAGCAGGTTCCCGGCGGCGTCGGCGATCCCGGCGGCGTGCAGCCCACCGGTGCTGGCGAAGACCTTCTGCGCGGCGCGCAGCCGCTCCGGCAGGGCCAGCACCACCCGCGGGCACAGCACCAGCGGGTCGTCCTCGACGGTGAACCGGCCGCGCAGCCGCACCCCTTCGATGCTGGCCCGCCCGCACAGCCCGCAGGAGCTGCTGGTGTAGAAGGCCCGTCGCAGGCTGGCGTCGGGCGGGGGAACCGTCGGGGCGAGGGCGATGTCCAGGACGTTGTAGGTCTGCTGGTGGGCCTGCCCGTCCTGCTCGTCGGTGCCGGCGCAGTAGCGCATGCCCAGCACGTCCGAGCCGGCGCCGATGATCCCCTCACCGGTCAGGAAGCCGAAGGCGAGGTCGACGTCGTGCCCGGGCGTCCGCATGGTGACGACGAGCGGCCTTCCCGCCACGCGCAGTTCCAG
>NZ_CAKKTL010000349.1:2164-4221 GCF_920664355.1 Protofrankia sp. CiP1_Cm_nod2 | reverse complement strand
TTTTTTTTTTTTCAAGAGGAAGAGCGGAATACGAGAATTGCCTCTTGTCTCGTGGGCTCGGAGATGTGTACCGAGCTGCCCTGGGGCACCGATGCCGCGGGCAGGGCCCGGTAGAGCGATCCCATGGTCGGCGCGCCGACGAAGCTCAGGCCGGCGCCGACGGCGAAGGCGGCGAGCGCGGGCCACACCTCGCTGGTGTGCCCGCCGATCCGGGTGAAGGCCAGCTCGCCGAGCGCCGTGACGACCGCTCCGCCACGGACGAGGGCGCGGGCGCCGAGCCGGTCGGACAGCCGTCCGGACAGCGGCATGGCGATGACCGCGGCAACCGCGAAGGGGGCGACCAGCAGCCCGGACGCGAGCGTGCCCCGCCCGTGCTGCTGCTGGTAGTAGAGCGGCAGCACGAAGAGGTTCGCGAACATCGTCAGGCCAACCAGCATCATGATCGCGACGCTCGCGACGAACCCGGGGTGGGCGAACAGCCGCAGGTCGATCAGCGGCGGTGTGCGATGCGGCGCGCGGCGCGGGGACGGCGCCCGCAGCGCGTGCAGGCCGTACCCGGCGAGCAGCGCCACGGCCGCGGTGAGAGGGACGAGCACCTGCCAGGCGGCGACGGTGGTGCGCTCGGCGGCCTGCGTCAGGCCCAGCACGACGGCCGCGAACCCGGGCCCGATCAGGGCGACGCCGACGACGTCGAGGTGGGCGAGGCGCTCCCCCGCTTGCGGCGGGTCGGGCGGTATCGACCGTATGGCGCCGGCCAGCGCCACGATCCCGATCGGCAGGTTGATCAGGAACATCCACCGCCAGGAGAGGTTCGCCAGGACGATCCCGCCGACGATCAGGCCGAGCACCGGCCCGGTCGAGAGCACCATGCCCATCAGGCCCATGACCCGCCCGGCCCGGCGGGGGCCGGCGGCGCGGGCCAGCAGGGTCAGTACCAGCGGGTCGAGGACGCCGGCCGCCAGGCCCTGGGCGACCCGGAAGACGATCAGGCTGGCGATGTCCCAGGCGAGCCCGGAGGCGAGGGACGCGGCCAGGAACGCGACGAGGGCGGCCAGCCACAGCCGCCGGGCGCCGAACCGGTCCACCGCCCAGGTGGTGACCGGGATGGCGACGGTGAGGGCCAGCAGGTAGCCGGTGGAGACCCAGCCGATCGTGCTCAGCGACGTGTGGAACCGGGTAGCGAGGGTGTCGACGCCGACGGCGACCACCGACCCGTCCAGGATGCCCATGATCCCGCCGAGCAGGACCACGGCGATCAGCCGTCGGAGCGGAGGGCCGAACCGGTCGTGCGCCTGGGACGCGTCCGCCATAGTGCCCTCCAGTGAGGATTATTGTGCACGTGCGAGTGCACTTTACAGCACCACAACGTTCCCAACGTTGCGGCTGTCCCGGGGAGGGCACAAGGGCAGCCGGTACTGTGAGGCCATGAGCGGGACCGTGAGCGCCGGCCGGCCAGCCAGCGGACAGGCGAGCGGCAGGCGTGGGCACGCCGACCGGCGGGCGGCCATTCTGGGCACCGCGTTCACGGTCTTCGCCCGGGAGGGATACGCCCAGGCGACCCTGGACGTCATAGCGGCTGAGGCGCGGGTCGCCAAGCACACGATCTACAACCACTTCGGTGACAAGCAGGCCCTGCTGCGCGCGTCCATCGCCGCCGAGGCCGACAAGGCGCTGGCGAAGAACCTGGCCGCGGTCGACCGGCTGCGCGACCTCGACGGCGACGTCCGCACCGCCCTGGAGGACGTCGGCTACCACCTGGTCCGGTGTTTCTGCGACGAGCGGGGCTGGGCGCTGCGGCGGCTGCTGTACGCCGAGATCAGTCAGTTCCCCGACCTGCTCGACATCATCCAGGGGCGGGCGACGAACCCGGTCACCGAGGCGCTCGCCGACCGGCTGGCCCGGCTGGCGCTGGCCGGCCGGCTGCGGGCGGGAGACCCGGTGGCGGCGGCGGAACAGCTCGCCGCCCTGCTGACCGGCTCGCTGGAGGGAAGGAGCTGCTTCGGCACCCGGACCATCTCCGACGACGAGATGCGCGCCGTCGCCCGCGCCGCGGTCGA
>NZ_CAKKTL010000349.1:0-1761 GCF_920664355.1 Protofrankia sp. CiP1_Cm_nod2 | reverse complement strand
CACCTTCCTGCACGCCTTCGGCACTCCGGCTGCGGACACCGCCTGAAGGATCCCTCCACCCGCACGCCCAGGAGATCGTGCGTCCGGCGCGGTGTGGAGCGCAACGGTCAGCCGTATGCCATGGGACATCAACCGTCGATCGTGCCCCGCCGGCGCGTCGGACGACTGACCGAGCGCCAGAGGGGCACGATCGGGAAGAGCGCGATCTGAAAGATCACATTCCAGCGGAAAACGGCCTAACCATGGCGCAGGTCGCGTAGGACGGTTGCGGTCTCCAGGGCGGCGAAGGTGGCCTCGCGGCCCTTGTCCTCCGCCGAGGAGGGCAGGCCCGCGCGGTCGAGCGCCTGCTCGGCCGTGTCGCAGGTCAGCACGCCGAAGCCCACCGGGACGCCGGTGTCCAGGGCGACCCGGGTCAGCCCCTGCGTCACCGACTGGCAGACGTAGTCGAAGTGCGGGGTGCCACCGCGGATCACCACGCCCAGCGCCACCACCGCGTCGTGGCCGGCCGCCAGCGCCGCCGTCACGACCGGCAGCTCGACCGCGCCGGGCACCCGGACCAGCAGCGGGGAGGCGGCCCCGGCGTCCTTGGCCGCCCGCAGCGCGCCGTCGACGAGGGCGTCGGTGATCTCGGCGTGCCAGCGGGTCGCCACGACGGCCAGCCGCAGGCCGGTGCCGTCCGGGATCACCGGTGCCGGCGCGCCCTGGCCGCTCATGCCGTCTCGCCCTGGCAGATGTCCGCCATCAGCAGGTCCTCGCCGGTCACCACCGGCTCCGCCTCCGCGGCCGCGCGAGCCGCGTGCGCGCCCGCGTTCCCGACGCTCGTGCCCCCGACGCAGTGCAGCGGGACGTCGGCGCGGGCCCCCGCGGCCTTCGGCAGGCCCGGCAGGGCGGTCGGCAGGCTCGGCAGGGCGGTCGGCAGGCCCGGCAGGTCGTGCCCCATCCGGTCCCGCTTGGTGGTCAGATAGCGCAGGTTCTCCGGAGTGAAGTTCACCGGCAGCCCGACCCGTTCGACGACCTCCAGGCCGTAGCCCTCCAGCCCGGCCCGCTTGGTCGGGTTGTTCGTCAGCAGCCGCATCGTCCGGATGCCGAGATCGACCAGGATCTGGGCGCCGGTGCCGTAGTCACGCGCGTCCGCGGGCAGGCCGAGGGCGAGGTTGGCGTCCACGGTGTCGTGCCCGGCGTCCTGCATCTGGTAGGCCCGCAGCTTGTGGATGAGGCCGACGCCGCGGCCCTCGTGCCCCCGCATGTAGAGGACGACGCCCCGGCCCTCCTGGGCGATCATGCGCAGGGCGGCGTCGAGCTGCGTCCCGCAGTCGCAGCGGCGGGAGCCGAAGACGTCGCCGGTGAGGCATTCGCTGTGCACCCGCACCAGGACGTCACGGCCGTCCCCGATGTCCCCCTTGACCAGCGCGACGTGCTCCACGTCATCGATGACGCCGCGGTAGCCGAAGGCACGGAACTCGCCGTAGCCGGTGGGGATCCTGGTGTCGGCGACCCGCTCGACATGGTGCTCGCTGCGCCGCCGGTACGCCACCAGGTCGGCGATGGAGATCAGCAGCAGCCCGTGCTCCTCGGCGAACCGCGTCAGCTCCGGCAGCCGGGCCATGCTGCCGTCGTCGTTGACGATCTCGCAGATGGCGCCGGCGGGGCGCAGCCCGGCGAGCCTGGCCAGGTCCACCGCGGCCTCGGTGTGGCCGGGACGCCGTAACACCCCACCGACCTTCGCGCGCAGCGGGAAGATGTGGCCGGGCTTGGTGATGT
>NZ_CAKKTL010000348.1:0-3862 GCF_920664355.1 Protofrankia sp. CiP1_Cm_nod2 | reverse complement strand
GCCCTGGGCCAGGGCCGCCTCGACCAGCCCGGTAGCCGCCGTCAGGCCCGCGGCCACGGCGCCCGGCCGCAGCCCGGCGCGCAGCGCTCCGTGGCCCCAGGCGCCGCCGCGCACGTCCAGGCCGTCCACCCAGCTCAGCAGCGGCCCGGGGGCCCCGGTCCGCGGCAGCGCCAGGCGGACCGCCGGGTTGGCGCCGTCCTGGTCGTAGGCGGCACCGAACACGCTCGCAATCGCCCCCTCGGTGAGACGGGCGAGATCGTCGGCGTCCAGCCGGCGCCGGTCGCTGCGCGCGAGCGGTTTGAACGCCGCCTCCGCGGACACCCGGATGGGCGCGGGTGCCACGGACGGCCGCGACAACACGCTCGGCCGCCCGCCGGCCACCTCGAACACCTCGGCGGCGACCGGAGCCGGGGCCGGGGCCGAGGCCGCGTCATCCTGGTGGGGACCCCCCTGCGCGCCCCGCGGGAGAACACTCTCCCGGGCAGCGGGCAGGGCTGGCCGGGCCGGGCCCGCCTGGCCGCCGGACACCGCCGGAGCGGGCGCCGGGCTCGCCGGGTCCGCCGGGCTCGCCGAGTCCGCCTGGTATGCCGAGTCCGCCTGGTATGCCGAGTTCACCGGCTGCCCGGACGCCGCGAGCGCCGCGAGCACCCGGTTCTGCACGCTCGCCTGGGCGCGCAGGGCGCTGGCGTGCGCGGCCACCACGACAGCCCGCACCTGCCGGGCGATCGAGGCCGCATGCTCGGCCGGTTCCCGCTCGCCGACGGGCACCACGGGAGAACCGCCGGGGACGGGTGGCCGGCGGGTGAAGCCGGTCCCGTCCGTGCTCCCGCCGGCCGACAGCGGCGAAGGCCCGGGCGGGCCGCCGAGACCGCTCTCACCCACAGTCACCGCAGCCGGCTCCGGGGACGGCTGGGCCGGGCCGGCAGGGCCGCCTCCGCCAGCGTCCCCGCCGGCCGGGCCGGGCGAAAGACCGGGTGCGCCGGTCGGGCCAGCCGCGCCAGCCCCGCCATCCCGGGCGGTGCCAGCCGACCACCGGGTGGGGTCAAAGGGCTCACCGTCGAACTCCAGGGCGTCGATCTCCAGGGCGTCGACGTCCACCACCTGGGACGCCACCTGCTCCGCTGTCATCGCCTGTCCTCCGTCGGTCTGGTCGAACCGGCTCGTGCGGGACGGACGGGGCCGGGGTGCGTCAGCGGCCGTACGGTCACGCCCCCTCCCCCGGCAGCCACCACCGCACGGCCGCGGCGAACTTCGCGGCCATGTCGGGAGTCCCGATCATCGACACGTCGCGCAGGCGCTGGAGCACACGCCCGCCGGGGCCACTGGCGGTCACCGTGACCGTGATGGAGGACGCGGCCCGCCGGACGTCGTCCAGGACGACGACGAACGGCTCCCCGTCCGGCAGCGGGGCGAAGTACTCCCAGCGCTCGACGGCCAGCGGCAGGCAGGCCAGGCCCGTCAGCCACCGGCCCAGCACCGACGGGCCGTGCAGCAGGATGTCGGCGAGCACCGGGCTGTGCAGTGCGCCGGCGAACGCCCCGTCGGCGATGGCCTGGTCGGCCAGCCGGCACTCCAGCACGACCCGGTCGTCCCGGCGCCGCAGGATGCGGCGGATGCCCTGCAGGGCCGGGCCGTGGAACAGGGTGCCCCCGGTGTAGATCTCCACACCGTCCTCGGGGCCGCTGCCCACCGCCTCCGCCGGCGGGGCGACCGGCGCGGCGGGCGGAGCCTCGGCCAGCACGAACGTGCCGACATAGTGCGAGACAGGCCGGCTGTTGCCAGCTCCGCCGCCGCTGCCGCTGCCGCCGGCGCCGGCGCTCGCGGAGCGGACGGCGGCCCGCACCGTCAGCCGGCCGTCCCGGGCCTCGGCCAGCGGCACCTCGACCTGGTACGCGCGGCTGTGCACGCCGTCGAACACGATCCCCTTGTGCACCTCGAAGCCGCTGGCCTCGATCACCTGGAGCCCTGGGTGGGCGCGTTCGAGCACGTTGACCAGCCAGCCGAGCCCGAACGTGGCGGGCAGGACGGGAAAGGCGTCGATGCGGTGCGCCTGGAGCACCTCGGTGTCCTCGATGCCGGTCAGCTCGCGCCCGGCCGTGAAGGCCCGGCCGGGACGCGGGCCACTACCGTCGGTGAGCGCCTTGCGCTGGCCGACCAGCACGCACACGTCGTCGACGCGCTCGGGGCCGAACTGCTCCACGAACAGCCGCGCGCCCGTCTCGGGTGCCAGCAGCTCGACGCCGCGGGCGTGGAAGAGCTCCCGCAGATCGGCGGCGACCATCCCGCCGTCCCAGGCGCCCCAGTCGATGGCGGTGACGTGACGCTCGGGACGCTCCCGCTTCAGGCTGGCCGCGACCCGGCACAGCGCCTCGTTCGCGGCGGCGTAGTCGGCCTGGCCGGCGTTGCCGAACAGCCCGGCCACCGAGGTGAACAGGACGACGTGGCGGACCGGCGCGCCGTCGAGCGCGTCCAGGACGTTGCGCAGGCCGGCGAGCTTCGGGGTGAAGACCCGGCGGACGTCGTCGGGCGTCTTGGTGCGCACGAGCCCGTCCGCGAGGGTTCCCGCGCCGTGCACCACGCCCGTGACCCGGTCGCGGTGCGCCGCGAGCGCGTCCTGCACGGCGGCGGCGTCGCCGACGTCCACCTGCAGGTAGCTGGCCGCCGGGACGGATCCGCTCCCGGCCAGGGCGTCGAGCGTCGCGCGGATCTCACGCTGGGCCTGGATGTCGCGCAGGACGGCGTCGACCTGCCGCGGCGTCGGCGGCCTGCCGCCACCGGCCCCCAGGGCGGCGATCGCCGCGCGCTTGAGGCCGTCGTCGGCCACGCCCACGGCCCAGTCCGGCTCCGCGGTGAGCGCCGTGCGCCCGAGCAGCAGGAACTCCACCTGGCCGTGCTCACCGAGCGCCCGCACACAGGACGCCGTGACCCCTCGCGCCCCGCCCGTCACCACGAACACGTCGCCAGCGCCGACCGTGGGCACCGACGGCACCGCACCGCCCGTGCCGGCCGCGTCTGCGCCAGCCGCGGTGGACGCGCCGGCCGCGGTGGACGCCCGCGGCGACCCGTACGGCGCGGGGATCACGGTCCACCGGCGGCGGGCGGCGTCGACCCCCACCTCCAGGGTGTCCGTGGCCGCGTCCGCGATCTCGTCCAGCAGGACGGCGAGCGCGTCGTCGTCGCCGAGCACCGGGTCGATGTCGAGCGCGCGGGAGAAGATCGACGGTTCCTCGTGGGCGAGCGTCTTGACCACGCCGCCGACCCCGCCGAGCAGCGCTTCGGCGGCCTGGCGCCCACCGCGGTGACCGAGGCCGCCGTCGAGGCGGGTGACGGTCACGAAGGCGGCCCGGTCACCGGAGCGGGCGGCCGTGGCCAGCGGCACGCTGGCGTGCTTGGCCACCAGCACGGCGTCGGCAAGCTGCCGGACGCTGTCGTCCCAGGCGTCCTGCCGGGCGCTGTCGTCCCTGGTGCTGTCGCTCCCCCCGAGAACGGTGAGGAAGAGGTCGATCCTGCCGGTCGCGCCCAGCGCGCCGGTGACCGCCTCGGAGAGCCGGCGCTCGACGGCCTCGCCGTCCCATGCGGTCAGGCCGGATGGCCGGTCCCCGCCGGAGGCCGGCAGGCTCACCCGTGTCACCGTCCAGCCGGCCCGCTCGAGACCCGCCGCGAACGCCTCGCCTGCCCGTTCTTCGGAGCGGACGACGACGGCTACCGGGCCGGCCGGGTAGGGCTGTTCGATCCGGTCGACCGGGGGCAGCCCGACGAGCTCGACGGGGTGCCGCGCGGCCCGCTCGGCGGGCGGGGCCTGTTCCTCGGCGGACGGGGCCGCGGGCGTCTCCGTGGCGGCTGCCTGTGCCGGGGCAGGCGC
>NZ_CAKKTL010000347.1:1902-4232 GCF_920664355.1 Protofrankia sp. CiP1_Cm_nod2 | reverse complement strand
GCCCGGTCGCGGCCCGTGCGCCCGAGCGGCCTTCCGTCCCGGGCCGTCCGCCTGCCCGCGACCGGCGACCGGCCCTCGGCAGGCAACCGGCCCTCGGCGGGCGGCCCCGGCCACTCGAGCGGGCCGGCAAGCCGGCGGCCCGGGAGGCGGAAACCGGTGGCCCCGGAAGGCACCCGGGAAGGCGCCCGGAAGACTCTCAGCCCGCGGAAACCGCCCTGGGACCGGGCGTGTGGGCCGCGGCCACACTCGACCGGATCCATTCGACGATTTCGCCCGTGGTCGCTCCGGGCGTGAATATCTCGGCGACACCGAGTGCCTTCAGCTGCGGAATGTCAGCATCCGGTATGATCCCGCCACCGGTCACCACGATGTCGGTGGCGCCGCGCTCCCGCAGCAAATCCATCAGGCGCGCGAAAAGGGTCATGTGCGCGCCCGAGAGCACCGACAGGCCGATACAGTCTGCGTCCTCCTGGATAGCGGTCTCGACAATCTGCTCGGGCGTCTGGTGCAGACCGGTGTAGACGACCTCCATGCCCGCGTCCCGCAGTGCCCGCGCAATAACCTTGGCGCCGCGGTCGTGGCCGTCAAGACCAGGTTTGGCGACCACCACCCGGATACGTTCACCGGTTCCGCTCACGCGGCCTCCTTGCGTTTCCTGACACCATCCGGCCGGGACGTCGCCTCCCTGACGCGGTGCCCCGTACATGGCGTTCCGTGGCCCGATCTCTCCGTAGACCCTAGCCGGACGCACCGGCGGAAGCACGCTGTTGCCCGACGGGATCACAGCCGCCGCCGTACCGGCCGGCGGTCACGGCGAGAAACCAACAGTCGACATCCACCCGCTTTTTTTATACTCTCAGTAATGGTAGACGTCATGGCGGTTCCCAGCGGATGCCTCCCGGGCCGCGCTACGGCCCGTCTGGCGCGCACCGGCCGGGCCATCCCCGGTGGATGCCGGCCGGCTGGGCGCCGCCCGCGCGGTCGACGGCCTACCGGGCCAGGCCTGGCCGGCCGCGGCATCCGGGCAACGTCCGGGGGCTTCGTGCCTGCGAGTATCGTGCCGTTCCCGGGTCCTTCCCCGCGCGGGAGACCCGGACCCACGGCCGCGCGAGCAGGCCGATGATCGCGTTGCCTTCGGCCGGCCAGTTCGTGCGGCCAGCTGGTTCTTCGGACAACTGTCCGAGCACGGACGGGAGCAGGGCAATCGGAAAGCGTCAACTGGGGCCGGCGGGGGCGGCGGCAGGCAGAGCCACCAGATCGGTGAGCGCATCCGTGGCCCGTCGCGGCACACGCGTGACCCGCGGCCTGCTTGAGACACCGGGGGCGATCCGCGGCATGGCCACGGAGGCCACCTGGCTGGCGACCCATATCGCCTTTTACCCGATCGGGGCCGTCTCGGAACGGCTACGCGAACCGGCCGACCGCTACACCCTCGACGGCCTCTCCCCGCTGCGGCGCGGGCTGCTCGTCGGCGACATCGAAGCCGCGGGCACACCGATCCTGCTGGTCCATGGCCTGATCGACAACAGGTCGATCTTCACTCGGCTGCGCCGGTCGCTGCGCCGGCGAGGCTTCGGACGGGTCGCCACCGTGAACCTGCCGCTGTTCACCGCGGACGTCCCGACGGCGGCCCGCAAGCTGGCCGCGGTGGTCGAGACGATGTGCGAGCAGACGGGCTACCCGCGCATACACATCGTCGGGCACTCCCTCGGCGGCCTGGTCGCCCGCTACTACGTGCAGAAACTCGACGGCGACGCCCGTGTGCACACCCTGGTGACGCTGGGCACACCGCACGAGGGCACCCGCCTGGCCCGGCTGCTGCCCCCGATGGTGCCGTACACCCTGCTGCGCCAGCTCGTCCCGGGCTCGGACGTGGTCCGCGAGCTGGCCGAGCCCGCGCCGAACTGCCGGACCCGGTTCGTGGCCTTCTCCGGGGACCTGGACACGATCATCCGTCCGACCGAGGCGGCGCTCATCCGCCATCCGGACCTGACCGTCCGTAACCTGCGGGTTCCCGGCGTCGGCCACCACTCGCTGCCGTTCAACATCGACGTCGTCCATCGGATCGCGACCACGCTCGCGCATCTGGACGACGTCGAGTACACCGCCCCGGCCAGCGGACGCACCGGCCCTGACACCGGACGCACCGGCCTCGGCGGCGAGGAGGGGCCGGCGGAGGCAGGAGTGGAGATGGTGGCAGAGGCCGAGATGGCGGCAGGAGCCGAGATGGCGGCAGGAGCCGAGGCGGAGGTGCCGGCTACGGCCCCGAGATCCCTGCGTGATGCTCGTCCCGACCGCGCGTCATGGGCGGACGGCCGTCCAGCGGCCGG
>NZ_CAKKTL010000347.1:0-1550 GCF_920664355.1 Protofrankia sp. CiP1_Cm_nod2 | reverse complement strand
CGACTTCCAAGATGATCGAAATCTTCGTCACTCATAATGATGAAAAGGCAATAATTACACCGCTTCATACGTCGCGCCCACCGTGGGTGGGGGTGGTGCTAAAGCCCGTTTTGGGACGGTGTAGCGTTCAACCCGGTTTGCAGGCTTTTTCTCCTGCCGTGCCACGACATGCCGTGCCGTAACACGCCGTGACAGGGCATGCCGGGGCGCGGCAGAAGTTCTGTCGAGCAACGGGAGCGTGAGTTCGGGTTGTCGCAGCCCCCAGCCCGTAACTCAGGGCGGCATCGCGGTCAGGGCAGGGCCACGGGCCACGGCGGCCCGTCCGGTTCCGCCCGCCGGGCGGCCTTGGCAGCGCAGATCCGCCGTACCGGCATCGCCACCGCCGTGGTCTCCACCCTCGGCATCGTTATGATCAACACAACCGGTATCGCGCACTCCGAGCCGGTGGTCATTCCCGGCCTGCGCACCGCCGGGACGGTCGCCGACCCCGCGTCCGGCGGCGTGGCGGACGCCGCCACCGACAGGCTGAGCGACCCCGCCCTGCTCGGGCAGCAACGCGACGACGCCGCGCGACGCCAGGCCCAGGCCGACCGTGTCGACCGGGACGAGGCGCTGGCCCAGCTGTCCATCCTGCTCCTCCAGCAGCGGACCACGGCCACGGAGAGCGCGCGCCAGCAGGAGGAACTGCGCTGGGTCAGCCCGATACAGGCCAGGCTCACCCAGCATTTCGGCGGCGCGAACGGCCACCCCGGTATCGACCTCGGCGCGCCGATGGGGACCCCGGTCGTCGCCGCCCACGGCGGCATCATCATCTACGCGGGGTGGGAGTCCGGCTACGGCAACTTCGTCCAGATCCAGCACGCGAACAACGTGGTCACCTGCTACGCCCACCTGTCCCGGATCAGCGTCCGGGTCGGCCAGCAGGTCGCCACCGGCCAGCAGGTGGGCCTGGAGGGGTCGACCGGCTTCTCCACCGGGCCGCACCTGCACTTCGAGGTCCGGCTGGGCGGCCAGAACGGCACCAAGATCGACCCGCTCGCGTGGCTCGCCAGGCACAACGTCTCCTACTGACCGCCACCGTTCTCCCAGCATCGGCTACCAGCCTTCGACCAGCAGTTACCGGCCTTCAACCAGCGGCTACCGCCGGCCGCTCTTCCACCGGCCGTGCCGTGCCGTGCCGATGCCACCAACGTCCGGCGGGCATCGGTAACGGATAGCCGGCCATCAGGCAGCGGCAGCGGCAGCGGATGTCAGTACGGGCCAGCCGCCCGTCGGGCCTGCCGAACGCGGGTGCGCGGGACGCTCACAGCTTCTCGACGGGGGCATAGCGCAGGAGCAGGCGTTTGGTCCCGGTTCCCTCGCCGAAGTCGATGCTCACCTCGCGGTTGTCCCCCGCGCCGGCCACCGCGACGACCTGACCGAGCCCGAAGGTGTCGTGGTTGACCCGGTCCCCCAGGGACAGGTCGGGAATCGGGCGGGGGGCCGGCGCGGGCCGGCGCCCCGGCAGCCCGCCGACCCGCGCGCCGGACGGCCCCGCGGGCGCCGAGCCC
>NZ_CAKKTL010000346.1:0-3894 GCF_920664355.1 Protofrankia sp. CiP1_Cm_nod2 | reverse complement strand
GGAGCGGGCCGTGGGGCGGCACCGCGGGGCCGCCCGGCGCCGTCGCCCGGGCCGCCCGGCTGCCCTGGCCCGCCGGGTCTCCCTGGCGGCCCAGGCCCTCCTGGGCCTCCTGGGCCGTTGCCTCCTGAGCTGCCTCCTGGGCCGTTGCCTCCTGGGCCGTCGCCACGTCCATGTCGGCTCCCTCTCGCGATTCTTCGGTGCCCACCGTCACAGGCCGTCGCCGACTGCCTGCTCCGACCACGGGCCGCGCCGACGGATGCCGCCGGCGCCGGCCGGGCATTTGCCGAACACGCCGGACCGTCCGCTGGGACCGTATTCCAGCATGTTCGGCCGGCGCTTCGGTGAACGGCGAGTTTACATTTCAGGGCGAAAGAAAGATGTCCCTGGCGGCGGCCGGGACGCGGCTGGCCCGGCTATTGTGACGCCGAATGAAACAATTGGTTTCGCTGATGGAGGCCAGGGCTGTGAAGGAGTCGTCCGGTGCGGTGTTGCCAAGCCCGCCGAATGCGGTTACCGTGCTGTCTCCAGCAGGGGAGGCGCGGAGGCTGGCGACACATTTTCTTCAGCCATCGAATCATCGAAATCCTGGTTGACACCGGCCTGGGCCTGGCTCCACGATATCCTTCGCAAGGCATTCGGAGCGCCGGCTCACATCGTCGGCTCGCATTGTCGGCCCACCTGGCTGGTGGCGGCTTGTCCACGGTGTGTGGACAAGCCGCGGGAAAGATTTCGGCGCAGCCGGTCCACGCCGGCCGGAAATACGTGACGGTGAACATCTGATGGCCACGGGAGGCGTGATGGACGACGGCACGGTGCTTCCGACGCCGGCCAGGCAGCCACACGCCGATCCCGCGCTCCCCCTGGTCGGCGAAGATTCCCGGGGGCCGCAGCCCGGCCGGCCGTCACACCCGCGGGCGGCCGAGGACGGCCGCGGCCACGCGGTCGTCCTCGGCGCCGGCATCGCCGGGCTGCTGGCCGCCCGGGTGCTCTCGGAGACCTTCGAGCGGGTCACGGTACTCGAACGGGACGTGCTCCTCGACGGTGATCCCCACGGCGACTCCCGCCGTGGTGTGCCCCAGGGCCGGCACCTGCACGGGCTGCTCGACCGCGGACGCCGGCTCATGGAGGAGCTGTTCCCCGGCCTGACCACGGAACTCACGCGGCGGGGCGCGTCCACGATCGAGACGCTGGTGGGCTCCCGCTGGTATCTGCGGGGGCTGCGGGTCCGCTCGGCCCCGACCGGGCTGACCTCGGTGCTCGCCAGCAGGGGGCTGCTGGAGGACGTCCTGCGGGCGAGGCTGCGGGCGGTCCCCGGCGTGCGGTTCGTCCAGCGGACGTCGGCGACCGGGCTGGTCACCGCGCCGGAGGCGCCCGGCCGGATCATCGGGGTGCGTGTCGTCCAGCAGCCCCGTACCGCCGGTGCCGGGAGCGGCGCTGATGCCGGTGCTGATGCCGGCGCCGCTACCGGCACCGGACTCATCCGCGCGGATCTTGTGGTGGACGCGACCGGCCGTGCCTCCCGCGGCCCGGACTGGCTGGCCGCCCTGGGACTGCCCGGCCCGGCCGAGCGGCGGACCGGCGTCGATCTCGGATACGCGTCGCGTTTCTACCGGTACCGCCCCGAGCATCTCGACGGCCAGCGTTCGGTCATAGTCTCGACCATGCCCGGATTCCGTGGCGGCGGCGCCGTCGCGCTGGAGGGCGGCCGCTGGCATGTCACGCTCACCGGAATGCTCGGCGACCACCCGCCGACGGATCCCGAGGGATTCGAAGCGTTCGCCCGGACCCTGCCCGTACCCGACATCTACGACCTGGTCACGTCGACCGAGGCGCTGAGCGACCCGGTGCCCCACCGTTTCACCAGTTCACTGCGGCGATACTACGAGCGGGTGCAGAACCCGCCGGCCGGATTCCTCGCCATCGGTGACGCGATATGCAGCTTCAACCCGCTCTACGCCCAGGGAATGACCGTGGCGGCCCAGCACGCGTGGGCGCTGCGGGACTGCCTGCGGGCCGGCGGCCCGGACCTGCCGGCCCGTTTCTACCGGCAGGCCGGCCGCCTCGTGGACGTCGCGTGGGACATGGCCAACGGGGCCGACCTGCGCTATCCCGGCGTCCAGGGGCGGCGCGGCCCGCGCGAGCGGCTGGTGGGCCCGTACGCGGAACGGGTGCAGGTCGCCGCGCACCGGGACGCCACGGTGGCGCGCGCCCTGATGAAGACGCTGAACCTGGTGGACGCCCCGACCGCCCTGCTGCGCCCGGCCGTGGCCGCCGGCGTCCTGCGCTTCGGCTGGTCACACCCGACCACCCCGCGGAAGGCGCCCACGGCTGGGACACGGAACACCGCAGGGACGGGCCTTCCCGGCCAGAGTTCCTGAACGCCAGCGACACGGGAAGCGGTCAGCCGCTCGTCGGCGGTGCTCCCGGGCTCCCACGCTCCCGCGGACGGTCATCCATCGCCACGCGTGATCGTTCGCTCGCTGGGGCCGCCCCACCGCGGTCGTCCGTCCTGGTCGTGCGCACCGGCCGGCCGTCAGGCCCGGCCCGGCCGGGTTCAGGACAGCCGGACGGGCAGGGCCGCGAGGCTGCGTACGGTCAGGTGCGGCCGGTAGGGCGGCGGGTCCGCGGCCAGGGTGAGCCCCGGGGCACGCTGGACGAGCGCCCGCAGGGCGATCCGTGCCTCCAGCCGGGCGAGCGGCGCGCCGAGGCAGTAGTGGATGCCCAGCCCGAAACCGAGGTGCCGGTGCGCGGGAGCGGCGCCGGCGTAGCGGGTGATGTCGAAACGGTCCGGATCCGTGAAGACGTCCGGGTCCCGCTGGGCCGCCGCGCTCAGGATGATGATGATCTCGCCCTGGGGGAAGGGGTGCCCGGAGATCTCGGTGTCCCGCAGGGCGAGCCGGCCGATGAGCTGGATGGGCGGGTCGTAGCGCAACGTCTCGTCGATGATGGAGGGTATGAGGCTGGGATCCGCACGTAGCAGGGCGAGCTGGTCGGGGTTGCGCAGCAGCGCCAAGACGGCGTTGCCGATCAGGTTGACCGTCGTCTCGTAGCCGGCGACCAGCAGCAGGGCGCACAGCTCCAGCAGCTCGCTCTCGCTGAGCACGTCGCCCTGGTCCCGCACCGCCACCAGCTCGCTGAGCAGGTCCTCGGCCGGGCGGGCCCGGCGCCGCGCGATCAGCTCGGTGAAGTAGGCGTCGAACTCGCGGGAGGACGTCCGGCGCCGGGCCAGCTCGTCGGGGGTGAGCAGGTAGTCCGGGTCGATGCCGCGGGTGAGGTCGTTGGCCCAGCCGCGGAAGGTCTGCTCGTCCCGCGCCGGCACGCCCAGCAGGTCGCAGATGACGCGCAGCGGGAGCGGGCGGGCCAGCGCGCCGATCAGGTCGATCTCGCCTTCCCGCTCGAGCGCGGCGTCGATCAGCGTGTCGACCAGGGAGGTGACCCGGGGCTGGAAGGCGGCGACCATCCGGGGTGTGAAGGCCTTGCTGACCAGCCCGCGCAGCCGGGTATGGCTGGGCGGGTTCATCCGCAGGAAGGACCGCAGCCCGCCGTCCAGCGCCTCGGCGCGACGCCACGCGTTGGTCCCGGACTCGCCGCGTCCCCAGGCTGTTTCCGACAGGGCGGTCAAGCAGTCGGGGTAACGCGTCAGCACAGTGGCCTGGAGATCTCCCAGCGGGATGCGGTAGAAGGGATCCGCCGCGCGCAGGGCGCGGTAGCCCGGGTAGGGGTCGGCGCGGCGAGCCGGGTCGAAGGCGCCGAACGCCAGCGGCGCGGCGGCGGGAGTGTCCGATGCCGAGGCGGAACTCATGACCGGGTCCTCTCCTTGTCGTGCTCGTCCCAGCGGCCGGAGATGACAGCCGCCAGCCCGCCGGGGCCGCCCGCACCATGCCTTCCGCGATG
>NZ_CAKKTL010000345.1:0-3932 GCF_920664355.1 Protofrankia sp. CiP1_Cm_nod2 | reverse complement strand
AGCCGCTGATCAGCCGTCGCAGCCGGAGTCCGGTGATCTCGGCCTGCTGGCCGGCCGCGACCCGCAGCTCGGTGGCCTGGTCGTTGCCCAGCCGCTCCCGCAGCAGCCCCAGCATCTCCTCGGCGCTGCGGCCGGCGGCACGTACCAGGAAGACGTAGCCGAACCGGTCCTCGTACTCCTGGTTGCCGGCGACCAGCGCCGCCTTGAGGTCCAGGCTCGCGTTGTCCAGGGCGGCCTGCTCCCGGCGCGGGGCGTCCATCCCGGCCAGGGTGGCCCGGGTGGACGTGGTCGGCGCGGGCAGCGGGGCGCCGCGTTCCCCGATGCGGGGATGCGCGGTGAACGCCTCCAGCCAGTCCGCCTCGGTGAGCTGCCACCACTGCTCACGGGCCGCGTCGAGCAACGCGGTCAGCGTCGGGTACGGCCGGCCGTCGCCGACCACGGCGGCCCAGTCCTCCGAACCGCAGCAGCCCAGCAGCTCGGCGTGGGCCGCCCCCGGGGACAGCGCGTTGAACCAGCGCATCGCCAGCTGCTGGCGCCCGGTCTGGGTCGGCGTGCCGATGAGCCGCAGCCGGGCCAGCCCGCCGTCGGGGAACGCCTCCAGCCGCACGTGGGTGGCCTCCACCGGGACCTCCAGGTCGAACAGGTGCCGGGTGTTGGGCTGCACCCGTACCTGCGGCAGCAGCGGGTACCAGCGGGTGATCTTCTCGAGCGACGAGACCTCGTCGTTGCCGAACAGCTCGGGGGCGGACGCCGCCCACAGGGCCACCGCCCGGGGCGCGTTGCCGTGGAAGTGCCGGGTGTCGACCTCCGCCCTGATCACCTCGCCGGCGGTGACCAGCCGCACCACGGCCCACTCGTGGCCCACGCCGCGGCGGCGGCGGGTCTCCCAGCCCTCCCCCATCACCCGGGCCTCGCCGGAGGCGTTGAGGTTGTGCCGGTCGCCGTAGTGCATGTCGCTGCACGCGATGACCACCCCGCCGAGATAGGCCGCGGCCAGGTCGGAGGTGACGCGGTCGAGCAGCCTCGGGTCGGGGATCACCGTGCCGTGTACGCGCAGCCTGGCCACCCCGCCGTCCGGGTGGATGGTCAGCCGCAGGTGCGTGACGCGGGTGTGCCCGGCCCGCACCACCGGCAGGACGTTGACCGCGTCGGCCTGGACCGGCGTCCGGGGCACCAGGGCGACCCAGTTGACCGACGCCTCGGCGACCTCGGGGGCGGACGGGTAGCCACCGAGGGTGGCGCCGTGGATCTCCACCGACTCCGGGGCGTTCCCGGTGAAGTGGGAGGTGTCGACGGTCACCGCGCGCACCACGCCGGGCGCGCCGAGCCGGATGATCGCCCAGTCCGAGCCGTACAGGTCGCGGCGGCGGCGGGTCTCCCAGCCGTCCGTCCACGCGCCCCGCTCGGTGAACACCCCTGGCCGGGCGATCGGTGGCTCGGGCAGCAGCATCCGTTCGGCGAGCGCGAAGAACTCGTCGTTGACGGCCACCACCGACCCGCCGAACCGGGCCGCGGCAAGGTCGACAAGATTCGTCAGATCGGGAGCGTCGCTCACGGATCCTCTTCTCTACAGATCTTCTCCGGTGGACGCCCGTGACCGTGCGGGACGGGCGTCCACCGCTGGGAACTCGGATGTTCAGACGGAACTCGAACGCGGCCGCGCTGGAACCGGGCGCGCTGGAACCCGGCGCGCTGGCGCCGGATGGCCTGACAGCCAGCTCCCCCGCCGGATGCCGGGGTCATCGCGACAGCAGCCTGCCGTGCGGCGGCCGGTCGCCGTCGGCCCGCCTGCCGCGCAGGTAGGTGGCCCGCACGACGCCGTCCAGCGGCCGGCCCGCGTAGGGGGTCAGCGGATGGCGGTGGGCGAGCCGGGCCGGGTCGACGACGAAGGACCCCTCGGGATCGATCACGACGAGGTCGGCGTCCACCCCGGGGCTGATCCGCCCCTTGTGCGCCAGCCCGACCAGGTCGGCCGGGCCGGTGCACATCCAGCGGGCCACGTCGGCCAGGCCGTGGCCGCGGCGGCGGGCCTGCGTCCACACGGCGGCCAGGCCGAGCTGCACCGAGGCGATCCCGCCCCACGCCTGCCCGAAGTCGCCCGACTCGACGGCTCTGAGCTCCGGTGCGGACGGAGAGTGATCGGTCACCACCGCGGTGAACAGGCCCGCGGTGAGCCCCTGCCACAGCCGCTCCCGGTTGTCCTCCCCCCGGATCGGAGGTGCGCACTTGTACACAGTCGCACCATCGGGAACCTCCTCGGCGGTGAATGTCAGATAGTGCGGGCAGGTCTCGGCGGTCAGCGCGACTCCGGCGTCGCGGGCGGCCAGCACGTCGTCCAGCGCCGCCGCCGCGGACAGGTGCAGGACGTGCAGGCGGGCGCCGGTGGCCGCGGACAGCGCGGCGAGCCCGGCGACCGCCTCGGTCTCGGCCGCCGGCGGGCGCGCGGCCAGCCAGCTCGCGTACCGCCGGCCGACGGTAGGCGGCGCCGCGTCCAGGACGGCCGGTGACTCGGCGTGGACGACGGTCAGCGCGCCGAGCCGGGCGGTGTGGGCGGTGGCGGCGGCGAGCACGTCCATCCCGACGTGGGGGAACTCGGCCACCCCGGACGGTGCGAGGAACGCCTTGAAGCCGAACACCCCGGCGTCGTGCAGGGCCGCCAGGTCGGCGAGGCTGCGCGTGTCGGCACCGATGATCCCGCCCCAGAAGCCGACGTCGACCCATGCCTGGCCGGCCGCGGCGGCCCGCTTCGCGGTCAGCGCGGCCAGCGACGTCGTCGGCGGGACCGCGTTGAGCGGCATGTCGATGATCGTGGTGACGCCGCCGGCGGCGGCGGCCCGGGTGGCGGTGGCGAAGCCCTCCCACTCGGTCCGGCCCGGCTCGTTGACGTGGACGTGGGTGTCGACCGCCCCGGGCAGCAGCGCGAGGTCACCGAGATCGGTGACGCCCGGGGTGGCGCGCACCGCCTCCGGCGGCGTGACGGCGGTGATCCGCCCGTCCCGGATGTGCACGGCGGCCGGCCGGACACCGTCCGGGGTGACGACCCGTGACGAGCACAGCACGACCGGGCGTTCCGGCAGCTCGACCGGCCCACGGACGGCCGTCCGCGCCGTACCCGTACCCGTGCCCGTGCCCGGGCCGGACGCCGCCGTCCGGCCGGCGGCTGTCATCGGCTGGGAGCCCGCTGTCGGGCCGGGCTCGGTCACCGGCCACCGCCGGAACCCTCAGGACCACCCTCAGGACCACCCTCGGGACCACCCTCGGGACCGCCATCGGGATCGCCGAGGCCGAGGAGATCCTGAGGGCGGACCGGTACCCGGCGCAGGTCCCGGCCGACCGCGTCGCGCACCGCCGCCACCACGGCCGGCGCCGCCGAGCAGGTGGGCGCCTCACCCACCCCCTTCACCCCGTAGGGCGCCCCCGGCTGCGGGTGGCTCAACGCGACGAAGTCCAGCTCCGGGACATCGGCCATGCTCGGCAGCACATAGTCGTGGAACGTCGGGTTGCGCACCACCCCGTCCCGCACCACCAGCTCCTCCATCAGCGCGAGCCCGAGCCCCTGCGCCGTGCCGCCCTCGACCTGCCCGCGCAGCGACAGCGGGTTGAGCACCGTACCGACGTCCTGGACCAGCGCCATCGACACCACCCGCACCAGCCCCAGGTCGACGTCGACGTCGACGACCGCGCGGTGCGCCGCCGCGGCGAACGCCACGTGCACGTCACCCTGGCCGTCGGCGCCCAACGGCTGGGTGCGCCGGTGGCGGAAGACCTCCACCGCCTCGACCGGCCCGTCGGCGAGCGCGTCCGCGAGTGTCACGCGCACCCCGGCCTCACCGGCGACGATCTCACCGCCGGCCAGCGTCAGCAGCCGCCGCGGCGCCGCGGCGACGTCGTCGGGCAGGCCGAGCCGGCGGGCCACCCGGGCCAGCAACGCG
>NZ_CAKKTL010000344.1:3059-4249 GCF_920664355.1 Protofrankia sp. CiP1_Cm_nod2 | reverse complement strand
GGCGGTAGGCCGTCGCACGCGGAGACATCCACGACCTGAACACAGCCTCGGCCGCCGCGAGTAACTGCTCGAAGGGGTCCTCCGGCGGCACGGTGCCGACGACCTTCTCGAACAGATGGAGGAACCTGACACCCACGTCGTCCGCCACCTCGGCGCCATGCTCCTCTGCCAGGGCAGCCAGGGTGGTGGCCGTCGCGCCGACGTTGAGGACCGTGTCCATCATGCCGGGCATGCTGCGGGCTGCACCCGAGCGCACCGACACGAACAGCGGGCTCTCCGCGCCGCCGAACGAGCGGCCCAGGACGGATTGCAGGTGTCGCACCCCGACGTCGAGCGCCTTGGTCGCCTCTACGGAGAGCGCCCCATCCTGCAGTGTCGTACGACAGACATCCGTCCCCAGGGCGAAGGCGGGCGGCACCGGCAACCCCAGCCGGCGCAGGTGGTTCACAGCCCACGCCTTACCACCGACGAGGTCGCGGTCGAGCTCAACAGAACCGTCGAGCAGGATTGGTTCCACTAGGCCCGGCCCGCCTTGGCCTCGTCCTCGCGATCCAGGCCGAGCAGCCCGAGAAGGTCTTCATGCAGCTCGAACCAGACCTGGTGGTAGCTGTCCACGAGCGGGTTGGCCAAGAAGCGGTGGTCCGCATCCAGCCGCGCAAGGGCTGCAGCCAGTCGTCGGGAGTATGTCGCCAGGCGGGGCACTTCCGCAGCGATCCGCTCGACCAGCGGCGCAGCCACAGCGTGCACCGCTTCGACGCGGCCCAGGACCTCCCGGTCGTAGTCAGCGTCGGAGTGGTCGTTCACTGTCCCGCCAGGACGCAGCTGCCAGGCGGTGACTACCTCCTTGAGCGTGTGGTTGGGCTCGTCGAACTCGGCGTAGAGCCCGGTCAGTGTGCCCACCCCGGCTGTCTCACGCTCCTCGCCGAGCAGGGACGCCAGCCGCTCCTTGCCCTCTGACGTGAGGCGTGCTCCAGCGGCACCCGCCTTAAGGAGTCCACGAGCCTCGAGCTCCTGCAGGAGCGCCTGCCCTTCGTCACCCACGAACACAGCCGCGGTCTCGGGCGTGAGCCGTCCCTTGAGCCGCGCTCCTTGGAGCAGCGCCAGCTCGGTCGAGGTGTCAGTCATGGTTACGTGTATCTCCGGATAGTGGGGTCGCGTCGTGAGCAGCGCGACCGGGGACGGCTGCGGTG
>NZ_CAKKTL010000344.1:0-2747 GCF_920664355.1 Protofrankia sp. CiP1_Cm_nod2 | reverse complement strand
GATCTAGCGAACCAGGCGGACGGGCAGACTAATGGGTCCGCGCGCGAAGGCCGGGCGGTACGAGGGCGTGAAGCCGGCCTGGGACACCTCGAAGGTCGTCAGCTGACAGATCGCCTTGATACTGGCCTTGATCTCTCGGCGCGCAAGGTGGTTGCCGAGGCACCGGTGAATGCCGGCGCCGAAGGCCACGTGCGAAGAGACGTTCTGGCGCTCGAAATCGAGGGTGTCCGGGTCCTTGAACTGCGCGGGGTCGCGGTTGGCTGCAGCCCAGTTGAGGAGGACGCGGTCACCGCCGCGCATGGGGCAGCCGCTCATCTCGGCGTCCTCGGTGAGCGTTCGGCCCGCTGTCGGAACGGGTGATTCGAAACGGAGGAACTCGTCGACAACGCGACCGAGGCGCTTGTCGTCAGCGGTCGCGAGCTCGGCGCGCAGAGCCTGGTCGGTCGCGAGACGCACCGCGATGCTGCCCAGAGCGCCCATCGTCGTCTCCATGCCGGCCATGATCATGAGGTTCAGCGTCTCGATGCGCTGCTTCTCGTCCAGCTCCAGACCGTCGTCGCTCCCCTCCAGCCCCATGTGCGCGATGACACCGGCAAGGTCGTCACGCCGACCCTGCTCACGGCGCTTGACGAGCAACTCGGCGCCCCACGTGAGCAGGCGAGGAGCAACCTCCAGCGCCTTCTCAGGCTGAGTCAGGAGGGTGTTGAGCACCTCGAGCACCCAGCCGATCTCCGATTCCTGCTGCTCGAGGTAGGTCCCGAAGAACACGATAGGAGGCAGCACCTGCGTGAACTCCGAGATGAAGTCGACCTCGCCCTTGGCGACGCAGCGGCCGAGCAGCGTGTCGACCTTCTCCTGGATGCCCGCCTCGCCGGCCTGCTGGGCCTCCGCCGTGAAGAACGGGTTGAGCAGACGTCGGATGCCGCGGTGCAGTGGGGGGTCGGTCTCCAGCGGGATCATGCGCAGGATGTCGAGGTCGAACTGCACGGGGGCCGCACCCTGAGCGTTGCTGAAGGCCTTCCAGTTCACGCCGGCCGCCATGACGTCGGCATAGTCGCTGACCACCCAGAATCCGGCGACTTTATCGCTCCAGGGCTGGTCGCTCCACACGACCGGGCAGCGGTTGCGCAGGTCGTTCATCCTCGGCCAGAAGTCGTCCGCCAGGGTCGGGTCCAACGGCGTGAAGTGGACGACTTCCTGAGGCTCGTTCTGCGTGGCCCCGGTGGAACTCGTCATGGTCATCCTCCTGTGAGTGGCCGGCATGGCAGGGTCCGTTTGCGGTCGCCGAGCCGCTTGCGACCGCTCTGACCTCCACCTGAGCACGTGTATCGTACATCACATTCTAATTTCGTCAAGATTCTGCGCCAGGTTCGCCAGCTTGTTCAACACCATGGACAAGGTACCGAATCATATTTAGAATCTATCGAGCGACGCTACGTCGCCACGTCCACGCGATGAGGAGACGATCCAGTGCCAAAGGTGACCTTCCTACGCCCCAACGGTGACGACATCGCCGTCGATGTAGGTGACGGCACCAGCATCATGCAGGCGGCTGTCGCACACGGCGTCACGGAGATCGTCGCCGAGTGCGGGGGGACGCTCGCCTGCGCGACCTGCCACGTCTACGTGGCTGAGGAGCACCTCGACCACCTGCCGCCCATCAGCAACGACGAGCAGGAGATGCTCGACTTCACCGCCGCCCCGCGTGAAACGGGCAGCCGGCTCTCGTGCCAGCTGCCTCTGGGTCCCGAGCTGGACGGCATCGTGGTCCGATGCCCGGAGACCCAGTACTGATGGGCTCTTCGACGGTCATAGTGGTCGGTGCCGGCCAGGCCGGCTGTCAGGTTGCGTCGTCACTGCGCGAGGAGGGCTTCACAGGCCGCATCGTCCTCGTTGGTGCAGAGGCTCACCTGCCCTACCAGCGACCTCCGCTGTCCAAGGGCCACCTGACCGGCAAGACCTCGCGTGACGCCCTGTGGCTGCGGCCGGAGTCGTGGTTCGGGGAGCAGGGCATCGAGGTGCGTACCAGCACACGCGCCAAGCATCTGGATACCGACGGTCGCAGGGTCCTGCTTCAGGACGGCGAAGCCTTGGAATACGACGATCTTGTGCTTGCGACCGGCGCGAGGAACCGGCTGCTCCGGCTGGAGGGTGCCGGCCTCGAGGGTGTGTTGTCCCTGCGCACCCTGGATGAAGCCGACGAGGTGAAAGTTCGCCTGGAACAGGCTGCGCGCGTGGTGGTCGTCGGAGGCGGCTTCATCGGCATGGAGGTCGCAGCGACCGCAGTGCAGCTGGGGAAGAACGCGACGGTCGTCGAGGTCGCCGACCAGCTCATGGGCCGTGTCCTGTCGAGCCACACTGCTGCGTTCCTTCTGCAGGCTCACCGGGCACGCGGTCTCGATGTCGAGCTGACGACCACGGTCAGCCGGATCGTCGGTGTGGCCGGCCGCGTGGCCGCTGTCGACACGACGGACGGCCGCCGTCTCCCTGCTGACCTCGTGCTGGTGGGCGTGGGTGCAAGCCCCAACGTGGAGCTCGCCGAGCAGGCTGGCCTCGAGGTGGACAACGGTATCGTGGTCGACGAGCTGTTGCGCACCTCGGCGCCGCACGTCTACGCGGTCGGGGACTGCGTCTGTGCCCCGAATCCGTTCGCAGGTGGAACGCGTGTGCGGCTCGAGTCCGTCCAGAACGCGACTGCGCAGGGACGGCGCCTGGCAGCCACGTTGACCGGCCGCCCTGAACCCTTC
>NZ_CAKKTL010000343.1:0-3959 GCF_920664355.1 Protofrankia sp. CiP1_Cm_nod2 | reverse complement strand
CCGGTCGGCGTCGCGGTCCCGCGGGGCCCGCTGGTCGGCGTCGCGGCCGATGCCCGCCGGGACCGCCACCGGCAGCCTGCCCTGCGCCGGCGGGCCGGTCGGTAGCCGAGGCGGTGTCGGCTGGCCGAGTGGCGTCGGCTGGCTGGGTGGTGTCGGCTGGCCGGGTGGCGCGGCGGTGGCCCGGTTGGTGGCGAGCCCGCCGGGCAGCCCGCCCGCCCCGGCCGGGTACCGCGCGGCCTCCCGGACGTCGTCGGCGACGTGCAGGCCGATCTCGCAGCGGCTGGTCCAGCGCGGGCCGTACGCGAGGGCGGCGGCGCGGGCGAGGTCGAGGGCGAAGGCCCGGGCGCTGGGATGCCGCAGCGCAGGCTCCCGCTGGAGGGCACGCATGAGGGTCTCGGCCACGGGCTCGGGGACGCCGGCGGGCGGCGGTGTGGGACGGTCGGCGGTCTTCTGCCGGATCAGCGCCATCAGGGACAGGTCGGGACCGAACGGCGGGGCGTCGGCGAGCATCTCGTAGAGGACGATCCCGAGCGCGTACAGGTCGGTGGCCGGGCTCAGGCGGTCGCCGCCCAGCTGCTCGGGCGCCATGTACCTTGGTGTGCCGATGATCGTGTTGGTGGCGACCGTCGTGGCATTGAAGATCTTCGCGATGCTGAAGTCGGTGACCTTCAGCAGGCCGTTGCCCGAGAACAGCACGTTGTCGGGCTTGATGTCGCGATGCAGCACGCTCCTGGTGTGGGCGCACTCCAGCGCCTCGGCGATGGCCAGCCCCGCCGCGCAGGCGTCCTCGGCGGACAGCGCGCGGCGCCGGCGGGTCAGCGTCCCCCCGGCGAGCAGCTCCATGATGATCAGGCACAGGCCGTCGCGCTCGACATAGTCGTAGATCCGGACGATGTGCGGGTGGTCGAGCCCGGCCAGCAGCCGGGCCTCGGTCGCGAAGGTGGTGGGCAGGCCGGGGTCCGCCGTCGCGGGCAGGACCTTGATGGCCACGTCCCGGCCGAGGCCCTGGTGGTGCCCGGCGAGGACTAGGCCGTGCCCGCCGCTGCCGAGTTCCGCGCCCAACGTGTAGGCGGGCAGCGCCGCGGCCACCCGGGAAAGATCGACTAATGGCACGGGCCCGCCCCGCCGTCACGTGCCGTCAGCCGGGCGAGCCCGGTGGCGAGGACCCGGCAGCCCAGCGCCGCCGCGGCACCCAGGAACGCGAGCGCCGGCAGGACGTAACGGTGGTCGAAACCGGCGGTCGCCGGCGGTACGACCAGCAGCGTCACCGCGACGGCGGTGGTCAGGGCCAGCGGCGCGCGCAGATGCGGACGGTACCGGCCCGCCAGCCCGGTGCCGAGGACGGCGCCGAGCAGCAGCAGGCCCAGCACCGGCCCGGGAACGGCCACCCGGAGCTGGTAGCCCGCCAGCCAGCTGGCGAACGGCTGGCGCAGGCGGTGCGCGCCGTCACCGTGCTCGTAGGCGCGGACGTCCTCGGGAGCGCTGCCACCGGGAATGTACGTCCGGTCGGGGACCGGGTCGGGTGGGACGTGGAACAGGAAGGGACGCACCATGCCTGCATTGGGGTAGTCGGTCAGCCGCGGCCCGAACGTCCGGGAGAAATCCCTTGCCACGATACCGGCGTAGTCCAGCGGCTGTGTCACGATCGCCCGGCGGGCGAACCTGCCGGCCAGCGATTCCTTCGCCGGGCTGAAAACCCGGCCCGCCGGGCTGGAAAGCTCGCCGGGAATGCCGTCCAGCGGGGTGCCGGTGTGCCAGATGTAGTTCGACGGCGGCTGGCGCTCCCCGAGCGGCTCCCGCGGGCAGAGGACCGCCAGGTCGGCCGGCGGGTGCGTGCCGGCACAGTCCACGAACGACGTCGTCCGGGAATAGAGGAAGACCCCGTCGCTGCCGACGATGCCGGCCCGGCCGTGCGTTACCTGGAACCAGGCGCCGTAGCAGCCCAGGGGGACGAGCAGCGCCAGGCAGAAGGCGAGCACCGGCCGCCGGCCCGGGCGGCGGGCCAGCAGCCAGCCGCCCGCCACCAGCGCCAGTGGCAGGCCGACCGTGCGGGTCAGGGACGCCCCCGCCAGCAGCCCGCCCGCGACCAGGGCGGCGGCCGTGGTCGGCCGGCGCCACCACAGCAGGGCCGTCACGGCCGCCACCGTCAGGACGGTGAACAGCGTCTCGGCCATCACCATGTGCTCGATCTGGACCTGGTACCCGTCGAAGAGCTGCGGGCCGGTGGCGAGAGCGGCCAGCCAGCCGGCCGTCCCGTGCCGGCGCAGCAGCATGTAGATCATGACGGCGACGGCCAGGCCCAGCAGATGCTGGACGACGACGACGAGCCGGAAGCTGTGGAGCGGCTCCAGCAGCATCAGGAAGAAGCTGTAGCCCGACGGCCGCACCTCGTACGGCTGCGGCCGCAGCGCCACCCCGAGGTACTCGAAGCTGTCGTTGAACCACAGGGCGGGCGCGTAGCCGACGACCGCCGTCAGGCGTACGATGACCGCCGCCACCAGCATCGCGGTGAACAGCGGATGCCGGCGGGCCAGCCGGGCCTGCCGCCGGCACCAGGCGCTGCCGGCGGCGTGCCAGCGGGCGGACGGCCCGGCGGCGTCCTCGACGGCGTCTTCGGCGGCGTCCCCGACGGCATCGGCCGCCGGTGTCTCACGGAGGGCGGACCACGCCCGGGGCGGGAGCCGCGCGCTCCGCCGCGCCCGGGCAGGCTCCCGGCGGCGCACCGGGGACGTCACCGCGTACTCGACAGGAGCGCCACCGCACAGACGTCCCGGACGGCCTAGAACCAGCCGCGGTGGGCGCCGAGATGCTGGAGCTGCTCGTGCAGCAGACCGGCGAGATGGCGCCGGTCGGTGTCGTGATGGCCGACCCGCAGCCGGCTGAGCGCGTCCCCGCCGGCACGCAGCAGCCCGCCACGCCGGTCGGCCTCCAGCACCACGTCCACGCCGGCGGCGTCGACCAGGAAGGTCACTTCCAGCTCCTTGACGCGACGGGCGTACTCCCCGCCCGGATGCAGCTCGATCTCCTGGTAGAAGGGCAGGTCGGAGCCGGCCAGCCGGCCTTTCTCCACGTCCGCGGAATGGAACCGGAAACCGAGGTCGCCGAGCGCGGCGAGGACCGCCTCCTGGACGGGCAGCGGGTGCACGCTCACCGGGTCGAGGTCGCCGGGGTCGACCGCGCCCGGGATGTCCACCGTGGTCTTCACGCCGATCCTCATGCCGCGCAGGTGCCAGCCGCCCACGTCGGTGATGGGGGTCTGCCAGGGGACCGGCAGCTCGAAGCGCCCGCTGGTCTCCTGGTTGGCGGCGATGGTGAACTTCCCGCCGATGCCGCGGGTGCCGAAGCTGACGTTCTCGTACCAGGTGGAGTCGTCGGTCTCGACCTCGACGGTGGCCTCGAGGGCGACCCGTATCTCGTTGACCGCCTGGTCGACCTTGCCGCCCCTGATGGTCACCGTCCCGGTGACCAGACCGCCGGGCAGGACCTCGGAGCGGTCCAGGACCGTTTCGACGTCGGCGTTGCCCACTCCCAGCCGCGCCATCATCCGCTTCATGCCCACGTGCTCCGCTCACCCTCCATGTCGGTCATGGCTGTCGTATCCGCTGTATCTGTCGTGCCTGTCGTGCCTGTCGCCACGCGTGTCGTGCCCGTGATGCCCGTCGCGGCGTCCGGCGGCGCGCGTCCCAGCCGGTACCGGACACCATCGAGCGTCCATCGGACATCGTTGCCGGGCGCCCCTACGCTCTCACACACGGATTACCGCGACCCGCGACCGTCTCGCGTCATACAGCTTTACGTCACATGGCGGACGGGCCGTACCGCCGTCGAGGCACGCTGGCCGCCGTCGGCCGGGTACGGCAGGGTGGATGCCGTGGGACGGGTGACGGTACGTCGGCAGGTGCTGCGCATCCGCGCCGACGGCGGGCGGACGGCACGCCCCGACAGCATCGCCGGCGAGG
>NZ_CAKKTL010000342.1:0-3959 GCF_920664355.1 Protofrankia sp. CiP1_Cm_nod2 | reverse complement strand
GGTGACGGACAGTGCCGAAATCGTGTCCGACGGCCCGGCCGGCACGGGCGCGGGCCCCGGCACCGCGGAAGTGATCATCATCGACTCCTCCGGGTCGATGGAGGGCAAGAAGATCACCGAAGCCCGGCGCGCGGCCGCCGTCGCGATCGACACGCTGCCCGACGGCGTGGCGTTCGCGGTGGTCTCGGGCAACAGCTCCGCCCGGGTCGTCTACCCGACAAGCCAGACCGGTCTCGCCGAGGCGTCGGCGGCGACCAGGTCGGCGGCGAAGCAGGCGGTGCACGACGTCCGCGCGGGCGGCGGCACAGCCATCGGCCAGTGGCTGACGCTGACCCGCTCGCTGATGGAGACCCGGCCCGGCGCGGCCCGGCACGCCATCCTGCTCACCGATGGCCAGAACTGGGAGAGCGAGGACGTCTTCGCCGCCGCGCTCGCCCGGTGCGAAGGCGTGTTCCAGTGCGACTGCCGGGGGGTGGGCGCCGACTGGCGGGTGTCCGAGCTGCGCCAGATCGCGAGCCTGCTGCTCGGTTCGGTGGAGCTGCTGCGGACTCCGGAACAGATGGCGGACGACTTCCGGGCGGTGGTCGCCGCGGCCACCGCCCGGGCCGTTCCCGACGTGACGTTACGGGTGTGGACGCCCAAGGGCGCGGCCGTCCGGTTCCTGCGGCAGGTCTACCCCGAGGTCGACGACCTGACCGGCCGCGGCGGCGACGTCAACGAGCGGACCCGTGACTACCCGACCGGCGCCTGGGGCGCCGGCACCCGCGAGTATCACCTGTGCGTCGACGTCGTGCCCGGTCCGGTCGGTACCAGGAAGCTCGCCGCCAGGGTGACCCTCGTCGCCGGCGACACCAAGCTGTCGGAAGCCCTCGTCCTGGCCGTCTGGACGGACGACACCGACCTGTCGACCCGGATCAACGACAAGGTCGCCCACTACACCGGTCAGGAGGAGCTGGCGCGGGCGATCCAGGAGGGCATCGAGGCGAGGGCGCTGGGCGACGACGCCACCGCCGCCACCAGACTGGGCCGGGCGACGCAGCTCGCCGCCGAGGCCGACGACGAGGGCACGCTCCGGCGCCTGGCCAAGGTGGTCGACATCGACGACCCGGCGACCGGGAAGGTACGCCTCAGGCGCGACGTCGACGCGCTGGACGAGATGGACCTGGACGTGTCGTCCACCAAGACGGTGCCGGCGAAGCGGTGAGCGCCCGCTGCCAGGAGGGGCACCTGTCGCAGACCTACGACTGGTGCGACCAGTGCGGCATCCTGATCGCCGCCGAGCAGCCGCCCCCGGCGCCGCACGCCGTCCCGCCCGAGCCGGGGCCGTCACAGCCGTTACGACCGCCGCACCCGTTACAACCACCGCACCCGTCACAGCCACCGCAGGCACAACCGCCGCGACCGGCCGACGCGGCGGCCCGGCCGGCCGGTGCCGGTGCCGGCTCGTGCCCGATGTGCACGACCCCTCGGGACGGCGCCGGTCGTTTCTGCGAGACCTGCGGCTACGACTTCGTCACGGGCATGCCGCCACCCATGCTGACGGCCGTGCCCGTCGAGGCACCGGATCCCCTCCAGCCAGATCGTCACCCGGGGCCGGGCGGCCCGGCGGCCGGTGGCCCCGTGGCGTCGGCACCGGCATCGGCACCGGCATCGGCATCGGCGCCGGACAGCACGCCGAGCGGCTGGGAGGCGGAGGTCACGCCGGACCAGGCGTTCTTCGACCGCGGTTCGGAGGAGGGCGTGTCGTTCCCGGCGACCGTCGTCACCCGCGTGCTCGCGCTGCGCGGCTCGCGCTCGCTCATCGGCCGGCAGAGCCGCTCCCGCGGCTACTACCCCGACGTCGACCTGTCGGTGACGCCCGAGGACAGAGGGGTCTCGCGCACCCACGCGATGCTCGACCACCCGCCGGACGGCACGCTGACCATCACCGACCTGGGGTCGTCCAACGGCACCTACCTCGACGACGAACTGGCGCCGCTGGCCCGCGGCGTGGCCGTCCCGCTGCGCGACGGGTCACGCATCTACGTCGGCTCGTGGACCCGCATCACGGTCCGGCGCCGATAGGCGCGGCTCCCCCTCGCCACCGCCCGCGCAGTCCATGATCGGCGCGGGTGTGCTGCCGGGTACGCTCCTGTGCCGCGTCGGCGTACGCGGTGACGACCTCGCGCCGGTCTCCCGCGGGCCCGGCCCGGCCGTCACGAGCCGCTGGTGCCGGCCGTCCAGGAGGCGTGCAGGCGCTGGTACACGCCGGGGACGGCGACCAGCTCCGCGTGGGTGCCCTGCTGGACGATCCGGCCGGCGTCGACGACGACGACCAGGTCCGCGGACTCGGCCGTGGACAGCCGGTGGGCGATCGTGACCGACGTCCGCCCGCGGGTGATCTCGCGCAGCGCGCCGGCCAGCCGCACCTCGGTCGCCGGATCCACCGCCGACGTCGCCTCGTCGAGGACGAGCAGGTCCGGGGCGGCGACCTGGGCGCGGGCGAGCGCCACCAGCTGGCGCTCGCCCGCGGCCAGCAGGCTGCCGCGCTCACCGACGCGGGCCCGCACGCCGTCGGCGAGCCCGCTGATCCAGTCGGCGAGCCCCAGCGCGCCGAACGCGTCCAGAACATCACGGTCAGTGGCGTCCGGACGCCCGTAGCGGACGTTGTCGGCGATGCTCGCGTCGAAGAGGAACCCCTCCTGCGGGACCATCACGACCCGCCGGCGCAGCGCGGCGAACCGCACCCGTGCCAGTGGCACCCCGGCGACGAGCACCTGGCCGGCGGCCGGATCCACCAGGCGGACGAGCAGCCGGGCGAGCGTGGTCTTGCCCGACCCGGTCTCGCCGACCACCGCGACCCGGCTGCCGGCCGCGATCCGCAGGTCGACGCCGCACGGCACGGGCGGGCCGCCCGGATAGGCGAACGAGACCCGCTCGAAGCACACCGACAGCGGGCCGGCGGGCAGCTCCCGCCCGTCCGGGCCGGGATCGGGCACGTCATGCGGGGTGTCCAGCACGTCCAGGACGCGGCGCAGCCCGGCGAGAGCGCCCGCGCCCTCGTTGAGCATCTCGGTCAGGGTCTGCAACGGCACCACGAACAGCGTCACCAGGAACAGGAAGGCCACCAGCCGCCCGGCGCTGAGATGGCCGCCCACCCCGAGTAGCACCCCGCCGACCACCACGGCGCTGGTGGCGCCCGCCGCCACCAGCTCCCCGACGGAGAAGACCGTGGCGACCAGGCGCTGCGCGGCCGTCTGCGCCGAGCGGTACCGGTCGACGGCGGTGTCCACCCGGGCCGCCGTGCGCGCCTGGACACCGTAGGCGCGCACCACCGCCGCGCCGACCACCGACTCCGAGATCGCGCCCAGCATGTCCCCGACCCGCTCCCGCACGGTCAGGTACCGCCTGGCCACCCGCGGCTGGAAGCGCCACACCACCACGGCCATCGGGACGAAACAGGCGTAGACGACGATGGTCAGCGGCCAGGAGTACACCGCCATCAGCACGGTCGCGACCATCATCTGCCCGGCGGAGAGCAGCAGCACCATGCCGCCGAACTGCAGGAACTGCGACATCTGGTCGACGTCGCTGGTCACCCGGGAGGTCAGCGCCCCGCGCCGCTGCCGCGCCTGGGCCAGCACGGACAGCTCGTGGATGTGCCGGAACGCCCGCACCCGCATGGTCGCCAGGGCCGCCTCCGACGCCCGGTAGAGCCGGACGTTCATCCGGTAGGCCGCCAGCGCCGTCACCACGATCGCCACCGCCGCGGCCAGCACCGCGTGGCGCACCACGGCGAGGTCCGGCCGGCCGTCCAGCAGGCCGTGGTCGACGGTCTGCTGGACGGCGACCGGGATCACCACCCGTCCCGCGGTCGCGGCCGCGGCGAGGGCCAGCGTCACGGGCAGGCCGGCGGTGAGCTCCGGCGCGAGCCGGCGGATCCGGCCCACCGCGGCCCACAGCGGCTCCCGGGGCCGCGG
>NZ_CAKKTL010000341.1:0-4009 GCF_920664355.1 Protofrankia sp. CiP1_Cm_nod2 | reverse complement strand
CGCCGGCCCGCCGGCCCCGCCGGCCCCGCCGGCCCCGCCGGCCCCGCCGGCCCCACCGGCCCCGCTGGTCTCGCTGGCTCCGGAGGACCTGCGTGACCTGCTCGGGGTGCCGTTCACCGGCGAGCAGATCGCCGCGGCGACGGCACCGCTGGAGCCCGGCGTGATCGTTGCCGGCGCCGGTTCGGGCAAGACATCGGTGATGGCCGCGCGGGTCGTCTGGCTGGTCGCGACCGGCCAGGTCGCGCCCGGGGACGTGCTCGGGCTCACCTTCACCACTAAAGCCGCGGGCGAGCTGACCGACCGGATCCGCCGGGGCCTGGCAAAGGCCGGCCCGGCCGGCACCGCCGATGATCCTCGGGGCGGCCGTCCCGACCAGCGGGGAGCCGACGCGCTGGCCGCGCCGAGCACGGGCTTCGGGGGCTCCGGAGCTCGGGGCGGCCCTCCTGACCAGCGTGAAGCCGGTGCGCCGGCCGCACCGGGCGCAGGCCACGGCGCGCAGGGCGTCCTTCTCGACCAGCGAGGAGTCGATCTGGTCGCCGGCCAGCGGGAAGGCGGCCCGGCCGGCTACCAGGTGGCCAACGCGTCCCAGCCATCCCCGGGCGGGGACGTCGACGGTGAACCGGTCGTGTCCACCTACCACTCGTTCGCGAAACGGCTGATCACGGACCACGCGCTGCGGCTGGGCATCGAACCGGGGTTCCGGCTGCTCGCCGACGCCACTCGCTTCCAGCTCGCCAGCCGGGTGCTGCGCCAGCACCGCGGGCCGGTCGAGGCGCTGACCCGGCCGATGTCGATGCTCGCAGGCGATCTCGTCGCGCTCGAGGCGGAGCTCAGCGAACACCTCGTCGACCCGGACGCCCTCGCCGCCTTCGAGCTGGAGCGGCTCGCGGAGCTCGAAGCCGCGATCGCCGCCGGCCGCCGTGCCCCGCGGGCCCGTAGCCATGTCGAAGCCCTCGGCCGGATGGCGCTGGCCGCCCGCGCCCGCCGGGAGCTCGCCGCCATGGTGGCGGAGTACCGGGCGGCCAAACAGGAGCTGGAGGTCATCGACTTCGGCGACCTGGTGACCCTCGCCGTCCGGCTGGCGGACAGCGTGCCCGAGGTCGGCGCGCTGGAACGCGCCCGGGCCAGGGTCGTGCTCCTGGACGAATATCAGGACACCTCCGTGGCGCAGCGGCGGATGCTCGCCGGCCTGTTCGGCGGCGGCCACCCGGTGACCGCCGTCGGTGACCCCTGCCAGGCGATCTACGGCTGGCGGGGGGCGTCGGTGGCGAACCTCGACGGCTTCCCGCTGCACTTCCGCCGCCGTGACGGCGAGCCGGCGCGGGTGTACGAGCTGACGGTCAACCAGCGCAGCGGCGGCCGGCTGCTGAGCCTGGCGAACACGGTCGCGGCGGCTCTGCGGGCCCGCCACCGCGTCGCGCGGCTGCGTCCCCGGCCGGACGTCGCCGAGCACGGCACGACGGTGGTGGCGCTGCATCCGACCTGGGCGGGCGAGGTCCGCTGGGTCGCCGCGACGCTGCGGGAGATCGTCGACGCCGGGCGGGCCAGGCCGGGGGAGTGCGCGGTGCTGGTGCGGGCGCGCTCCGACGTGCCCGCGCTGTACGCGGCCCTGCTGGCGGCGGGGCTGCCGGTGGAGGTCGTCGGGCTCGGCGGCCTGCTGAGCCTGCCGGAGGTCGCCGACGTCATCGCGACCCTGGAGGTGCTCGATGACCCCACCGCCAACGCCGCGCTGGTCCGGCTGCTGACCGGCCCACGGATACGGCTGGACCGCCGGGATCTCGCGGCGCTCGGCCGCGCGGCGCGGGCGGCCGTCCGGGCGGGGACGGACCGCGCAGCCTTCCTCGACCGACCGGCGCCCGACCAGCCGGCGTCCGAGCAGTCGGTTTCCGACCAGATGGCCTCCGACCAGCCGGCGCCCGGCCGGCAGGCGCCCCGACAGCCACAGAGCCCCGCCGATCATGACGCCCATGGTGACGGCGCCGGCCGAGGCAGCGGTACCGGCCGAAGCGGCGATGCCGGTTATGGCGACGGGGCTGGTCATGGCGGTCACGGCGGCGCCCACCCAGCAGGCCCGGCCGGCTCGCTCGATCCGCTCGACGAGGCCGTGACCGGGATCGACCCCTGTGACGTGGTCGCGCTCGCCGACGTGCTCGACGACCCCGGCGACGAGGTCTCGCCCGCCGGCCGGGCCCGGCTGCGGATGCTCGCCGGGGAACTGCGCCACCTGCGCGCCCACGTCGACGAGCCGCTGCTGGACGTCATCCACCGGGTTGTCGAGGTCACCGGGCTGGACGTGGAACTGGCCGCGAGCCCCGAGGCGGTCACGGCCCGCCGCCGGGACAACATCGCCGCCTTCATCGACGTCGCGGCGAACTTCGAGGGCCTGGACAACGACGGCTCGGTCCGCGCCTTCCTGGCCTTCCTGCGGGCCGCGCGGGAGCACGAGCGCGGTCTGGACGCGACCAGCCCGTCCGGCGCGGACGCCGTCCAGCTCATGACCGTCCACAAGTCCAAGGGGCTGGAGTGGGAGGTCGTGGCCGTGCCGAACCTCAGCCGCAAGGTCTTCCCCGTCACGACGGTCCGGTCGAAGTGGCCCACGGCGGCCTCCATGCTCCCGACACCGCTGCGCGGGGACGCCGACGACCTGCCGGCGCTGCGCGGCCACGACAAGGCCGCGCTCGCCGGCTTCACCGCGGAGTGCGACGCCTACCTGGAGCGGGAGGAACGCCGTCTCGGCTATGTCGCGTTCACCCGGGCGAAGTCGCTGCTGCTCGGCAGCGGCCACTGGTGGGGGCCGTCGCAGCGCCGGCCCCGCGGGCCGTCGGCGTTCCTCGACGAACTCCACGATCATGCCCGCGCCGGCGGCGGCCGGGTCGCGCTGTGGGCGCCGCCGCCGTCCGAGGGGGAGACGAACCCGCAGCTCGCGGGCATGGATGACCTGGACTGGCCGTTGCCCTACGAGCCGGTCGCCTTCGCCCGCCGGCAGGCCGTCGCGCGGGAGGTCGGCGGGTACCTGGCCGCGCTCACCGCCGGCCGTCCGCTTCCCGACGACGACCACGAGCGGATGACCCCGGCGGAACGGCAGATGCTCACCGAGCTGGACGCCGACGTCGAGCTGCTGCTGGCCGAGGCCCGCCGGGCCCGGCGGGTCGTCCGCGAGGTGGAGCTGCCCCGCGCGCTCACCGCGTCCCAGGTGGTGCGGCTGCGGGCCGACCCGGCGGGGCTGGCCCGTGATCTCGCCCGCCCGATGCCGCGGCAGCCGGTGCCGCAGGCCCGCCGGGGCACGGCGTTCCACTCCTGGGTGGAGGGGATGTTCGAGCAGACCCCGCTGATCGACCTCGACGACCTGCCGGGGGCGGCGGACGAGGGCATCGACGACGCCGATGCCGCGGATGCGGAGGCGCTGCGGGAGGCGTTCCTGGCCAGCCCGTACGGCCGGCGCAGCCCGTTCGCGGTGGAGGCGCCGTTCGAGCTGCTGATCGGCGGCCGGGCGGTCCGGGGCCGCATCGACGCGGTGTACGACCTCGGCGACGGCCGGTGGGAGGTGGTCGACTGGAAGACCGGCCGCCAGCGGGCGGACGCGACACAGCTCGCGGTCTACCGGCTGGCGTGGGCGCGGCTGCGCGGCGTCGCGCTGGACGCGGTGGACGCCGCGTTCCTGTACGTCCGCTCCGGCGAGGTAGTCCGCCCGAACCTGCTCTCCGAGCCCGAACTCGAAGCCCTCCTCACCCCACCATGACCTGGTTTCCACTTTTTGGCCTCAGGAGGACGTCCAGAGCAAACTCAGCGTGGTCACCTCAGACATCTTCGGGGTCTCCGGCCGGGACATGATGGCCGCTCTCGTCTCCAGCGAACGGGACTCGAAGGTCCTCGTGCGGCTGGCCCGGACCCGGCTACGTGGCAAGATCGGCGAGTTGGAAGAGACGTTCACTGGCCGCTTCAGCGATCATTACGCCTTCCTGCTCACCCGAATGCTGGCCCGCATCGACGTAGTAACCACGGACATCAG
>NZ_CAKKTL010000340.1:4288-4983 GCF_920664355.1 Protofrankia sp. CiP1_Cm_nod2 | reverse complement strand
CGGCCGCTGTTCCTGCAGATCGCCGAGCAGATCGAGAACGCGATCGTCGACGGCAGCCTGGCCGCGGACACGCAGGTGCCCTCCACCAACGAGCTCGCGGCCTTCCACCGCATCAACCCGGCGACCGCGGCGAAGGGCATCAACCAGCTCGTCGCCGACGGGATCCTCTACAAGAGACGAGGGATCGGCATGTTCGTCGCCGCCGACGCCCGCGCGCAGCTGCTGGAACGCCGGCGCGAGAACTTCACGCGGCAGTACCTCACCCCGCTCATGGCGGAGGCGGACAAGCTCGGCATGGGTGCCGAGGAGATCAAGAAACTGATCGAGGCCTGGGAGCACAAGCGATGAACGTGGTGCGGATGGCCGGGGTGACCAAGCGCTACGGCGACGTCGCCGCGCTCGACGGCGTGAGCCTCGAGCTGGCCGAGAACACGATCCACGGCCTGCTGGGCCGTAACGGGGCCGGGAAGACGACGGTGATGCGGATCCTCACCGGGCAGGCGTTCGAGACCGGCGGGGAGGTGGCGGTCTTCGGGCAGCACCCGTACGAGAACGCCGACGTGCTCTCCCGGATGTGCTTCATCAAGGAAAGCCAGCACTACCCGGACAAGTTCCGGGTCAAGCACGCGCTGCGGGCCGCGGAACTGCTCTACCCGCACTGGGATCCGGCGTTCGCCGCGTCGCTGCTGGCGGAC
>NZ_CAKKTL010000340.1:2759-3909 GCF_920664355.1 Protofrankia sp. CiP1_Cm_nod2 | reverse complement strand
GGACTGGCTTCGCGGGCCCCGCTGACCCTGTTCGACGAGCCCTACCTCGGCCTCGACGCCGTCGCGCGGCAGCTGTTCTACGACCGGCTGCTGGCCGACTACGCCGAGCACCCGCGCACGGTCGTGCTCTCCACGCACCTGATCGACGAGGTCAGCGACCTGCTCGAACCCGGGCTGGACTTCGAGCCGGTCTCGTTGCAGCAACTGGTCGTCCGCACCACCCAACGCCACGGCCGGCCGGTCTCCGCCGGGAAGGAGTCCTGATGTCCCGCGTGCTCGACGTCGTCCGGATCCAGCTCGTCCACTGGCCCGCACTGCTGGGCTACCCGTTGCTCGCGCTGGCCGCGATGCCGCTGCTGGGCTGGGGCATCGACGTCTCCAACGGCGAAACCACGCTCGGCGCACACGAGATCTACCTGCTGCCGATGCCGTTGGGCGCGATCGCCCCCGCGCACCTGCAGACGATGACGGAGGTGTTCCCCTTCACGCTGGGGCTCGGCGTCACCCGCCGGGCGTTCGCCGCGGCCACCGCACTGGTCGTCCTCGGCCAGGCGCTGCTCCTCGGGCTCGGGCTGGTGGCGTTCGACATCGTCGAGCGGCTGACCGGCGGCTGGGGACGGGAGGCGCGGATCTTCGGGCTGGACGTGCTGGGCCACGGCAACCCGCTCGCGCTGTGGCTTGTCTACAGCGGACCGCTGGTCGCGGTGTCCGCGATCGGGGTGCTGGCGGGTGTGGTGTTCCAGCGCTGGCGTCACACCGGGATCTACCTCGCCGTTTTCGGCAGCGTCGCGCTGCTCACCACGGTGGGCGTGCTGGGAAAGACACAGAACTGGTGGCCCTCGATCGGGAGCTTCCTCGGCGGCCAGCCTTCGCTCACGCTGTTCACCGCGTATCCGCTGATGTTCGCGCTGGCGCTCGGCGGATACGCGGTGATGCGCATCGGGAGCGCCTCGAGCCGGTCGGCGAGCAGGCTGACCACGCCGTCCGCCTTCTCCACCACACCACGGATCAGCAGCGCCGGGCTGGCGCGGGCGACCCGGTGGTAGCCCTGCCACAGCCCGAGCGTGCAGATCACGTTCACCATCCCTGTCTCGTCCTCGATGTTGAGGAAGGTGATCCCGCCCGCGGTGGCCGGTGTGGCAGTGGTGGT
>NZ_CAKKTL010000340.1:0-2245 GCF_920664355.1 Protofrankia sp. CiP1_Cm_nod2 | reverse complement strand
CGCCCGCTCGGCAGGCGGTATCCGCGCCGTCAGGACGCGTTGCCGGCGCCCGAGTGGGCCCTCGTCCTCGTTCAGAAGTGAACTGCCCCGGGTTCCCTGAGCATGCTGAGGACGGGCGCCGAGAGCGTCCCCGGCTCGTCTGAGCGACGGCCGCCATCCTCGGCGTCGGCGATCCAGCCGCGGCACGCGTAGCCCGGCAAACCGCCAAGATTGCCCACACGGCAGCGCAAGCGGGACAGCAGGCGCCCTGTTCCCGCAGGAGTTCGTTGGCGTCCCAGTACGACAGGTTGTAGCGGAGGTATCAGGGGCCGCCAGCACGGTCACTTCCGGTGGGAACCGGAAGCCGGTGAACTCCGAGGCGGGGATCAGCGAACGGGCAGGGTGTCGGCGCATCCGCCCGCCTTTTCTGATCAAGAAACCGGTGAACGCACCAGGCCCACCAGGCGCCTCACGTCACCCACATGACGGTCACTCCAAGTCGCGAACTGCGAGGGCGCGCCGGTCTCACGGGAGCATGAGCGTTCTGCTTGACTGTCCGCCATGGCCGACGACAGTCTCGCCGATTTCGAGATGAAGGACTTCACCCACGACGGCAGGACTCGGACGGTGTACCGAGCCGGCACGGGCCCGGCCGTGATCGTGATCGCGGAGCTGCCGGGTATCACGCCGAAGGTGGCCACGTTCGCCCGCCGGGTCATCGACATCGGCTGCACCGCGGTGATGCCGCACCTGTTCGGCGTCCCCGGCAAGGACCCGCTCGCCGCCGGCAGGCTGGGCACGTTGCGGTACGGGCTGTCGTCGGCTGTTCCAGCCTGCGTCAGCCGGGAGTTCACCGTCTGGGCGACGAGCCGCACGTCACCTGTGGTCTCGTGGCTGCGTGCCCTCGCCGCGGACGAGCACGCGCGCTGCGGCGGGCCCGGTGTCGGCGTCATTGGCATGTGCTTCACCGGCGGGTTCGCGCTGGCGATGGCGACGCACCCCAGCCTGATCGCTCCAGTGCTGGCGGAGCCGTCCCTGCCGTTTCCCTTCACCAAGGCCAGGAAGAGGGCCATCGACTGTTCCGCCGCCGACCTCGACGTGGTCAGGGGACGGTGCGCGGCGGAGGGCCTGCAGGTGCTCGGCCTGCGCTTCCGGGGCGACACCCTCTCACCGGCTGAGCGCTTCCAGTTCCTGCGGGAGCAGCTGGGCGACGCCTTCGTCGCCATCGAGCTCGACGACAGCAGCGCCAACCCCGAGGCCAGGATGAAGCCACACTCCGTCGTCACCGAGCACCTCATCGACGAGCCGGGCCAGCCGACACGGGCGGCACTCGGCCAGGTCCTCGAGCTGTTCCGAACACGCCTTCTACCGGCGTAGCGAATTCGCCCGGCGAAGTCCGGAGCCATCCGCACTCGACACGCTCGAACGCGCGCTGGTCGCGGCGTTCGCGGACCACGGCCCGGCTTGCCGAGCGGTTCGGCCCCCCGAGCCGCTCGGCAAGGGTCGTACCCAGGTCTGCCCCTGCGCCACGACCCGGCGCTGGCCCGCGACCACAACACCCACGCCGGCCGGATCACCTGCCCCGGTCGGTGCCGCCCACGACCTTCCCTCCATCACCCCCGCCGAGGTCCTCGCCACCGGCCCCGACCCATCCTGACCCTCGCACCAACGCGCCCGGATCCCGCCCGCCCGCGGGGCGCGGCTGCCGGCCGCGGGCCGGGTGGGACCGAGAAGCGCGCTGTGCTGTCGCCATCCTGACCGGGCGGGCGGCCCAGGTTCAGTACCAGCACGGATACGCGGCGGCAACCGCGCCGCGCACGATGCGGTCACCACAGGCACGCCTGAGCGTGCACGAACTCGAAGGTGACGCACGATGACCATGAACGAACCGTCGGCCGCCGTCTCACGGCGGGGCATCCTGGCAGCCGGGCTGGGCCTGGCGACTGCCACCGCCACCGCCATGCTCGCCACACCCGCCGCGGCGTCGGGGACGTGGCAGACTGACTGGCGTTTCTGCAACAGGTGCCACGGCCTGGTCCGGTACCCTTCGCCGGTCCAGAACCGATGCCCCGCGGGCTTCTCGCACAGGGTTCAGGGCTGGACCTTCGGAGTGCCCTTCACCAACAGCACTGACCACCATGCTGGCGAGACGGAGTACCAGCAGAGCGACTGGCAGATGTGCCAGTACTGCAGCGTCCTCTACTACCACGACTTCCCCGGCGTATGCGCCGGCCGCGGCGGCTCCACCCACCTGGCGACCGGGCCC
>NZ_CAKKTL010000339.1:3396-4381 GCF_920664355.1 Protofrankia sp. CiP1_Cm_nod2 | reverse complement strand
CCGGGGACGTTCGGGGCGGACGTGAGCCACCTGAACCTGCACAAGACGTTCTGCATCCCGCACGGCGGCGGCGGCCCGGGTGTCGGCCCGGTCGCGGTGGTCGAACGGCTCGCGCCCTACCTGCCCAACCATCCGCTGCGGCCCGAGGCGGGGCCGGCCACCGGTGTCGGGCCGATCGCCGGGGCGCCGTGGGGGTCGGCGGGCATCCTGATGATCCCCTGGGCGTACATCCGGCTGATGGGTGCCGCCGGGCTGCGCCGGGCCACCTCGGTGGCGGTCCTGGGCGCCAACTACATCGCCTGGCGGCTGTCGTCCCACTACCCGGTGCTCTACACCGGACGTGACGGCCTGGTCGCACACGAGTGCATCCTCGACCTGCGCCCGCTGACGAAAAGCACCGGGGTCACCGTGGACGACGTGGCCAAACGGCTGATCGACTACGGTTTCCACGCGCCGACGATGTCGTTCCCGGTACCCGGGACGCTGATGATCGAGCCGACCGAGAGCGAGGACCTGACCGAGATCGAACGCTTCTGCCGGGCGATGATCGCGATCCGCCGGGAGGCCGACCTGGTCGGCGCGGGCACCTGGCCGGTGAGCGACAACCCGCTGCGCAACGCCCCGCACACGGCGTCCATGCTGGTGGCGGACGAGTGGGCGCACCCGTACTCCCGGACGGTGGCGGCCTACCCGGTCGCCTCCCTGCGGGAGTCGAAGTACTGGCCGCCGGTACGCCGGATCGACGGCGCCTACGGCGACCGCAACCCGGTCTGCACCTGCCCGCCCGTGACGACCTATACCGGCCAGGACGAGGACGTCGCGTTCGCCGGCGGCGCGCCGGCCGCCCCCGGCATCGCGGCGGTACCGGCCGACACCCGAGGCTGACCGGCGGCGGGACCCGTCCCCCAGACGGATCGGCGCGGTGCGCCGGCACGCCGGACACCGCGCCGCGTCCGCGCCTGACCGCGTGCCGCGTCACGCGGTC
>NZ_CAKKTL010000339.1:0-3205 GCF_920664355.1 Protofrankia sp. CiP1_Cm_nod2 | reverse complement strand
CGCCGCGAACATGGCGACCATGCCGACACTCATGATCAGACGGCATCCGTGGACGCGGGCGGACGCGCCCCGCGCCCTGCCCACGAGCGGGCTGGTCAGCTGGATGACCAGCCGGCCGGCCCGCCCGTCCACCGAGCACGACCGGGTTCCCGCCGGGCATGGACGTGCCGCCAGGCGCAGTACCAGGGCGGCCGCGGTGAGGACGGTCAGCGCCGCGAAAAGCAGGAGGAAACCGATGGTCAGGTCATCCGCCGACCACCATCGCAGCGCGTTCATGTAGGCCATCGCCAGGCCCTCGACCGCGAGCAGCGCGCAGCAGCAGGCCCCGGCCGCGCCGGCGTCGTGATGGCCGGTGCCGCGATCGTCAGTGCCGTGCCGGCCGGCCGCCGGTTGTCGAAAGCGTCCCGGATCATTTCCCTGAACCGCGTTGGCGGCCAGGAACACCGACGAAAGGAGCAGATAGCCCCAGGCCGGCGTGGCCCCGGTGAGAAGCCGGCCGGTGCCGGCCTGCCAGGCCGGTGGGCTGAACATGTACGCCATACCGGCCGCCACGAGAAGATGGCCGGTTTCGGTCAGCACGGTGCTCCGTTCTCCGCCGGCTCGTGCCATCCGCGCCGACCGCCAGGCGTGCCAGGCGTGAAATCCCGCGAGAACGGCGAACACCAGCGCCGCGGCAAGCCGAAGCGGGCCGCCAGCCGTGCCGCTCGGCCCCGCGACCCCCGGTACATGATGTACATGGTGCATACGGCACCGCCTGGTCATGCCAAGGCCCACGTTCACGCGGAAAATCCCGGAAAGTTCCCGGAAACCTCGTTCCGAGGACAGCCGGATACGCACCGGCCAGGCCCGGTGCCGGGCCGGCCGGAGCCGGGTGACCGTATACCTTTGCTTTTGTCTCGGTCGGTGTTCTTCGGTACCGGCGGCTGACCGGCGGCTACTGCCCGGCCGAATCCTGGATGCCGGAGGTGACGGCCAGCGCCGAGTCGAGGACGCTTTCCAGTGCCCCGGACTTCGCCTGATCGATTATCTCGTAGAACTGGTCGACACTCATCTGCACCTGCTGGCCGAAGTCGTCCACGAGGACGATCCGGCGCTCGGCCGGGGCGTCATGGTCGACGAACAGCTGCGGACAGCCGCAGCTGCATTTCCCGCAGAAGGTCACCAGGTGCTGCCGGGCCGCCCCACCGGCATCCGGCACCGCGTCCGCTGGAGTTTCGTCACGCACTGTCCCCACCTCACCCGCCTGGCCGACGCGTCGGCATGGCCAACCTGCTCGCAACATCACTCACAGCGTAAAGAGCCTCACGCCACCCTGTCCCCGTTTCCGTGAAATCACAACGAAAACCCTGCCCCGGGCCGGGGTCCGCCCAAGAATCGGTGCGACGGGCAGTGATGTAACGGACGATGATGCGGCGGGCGTGGAAGCCATCCGTCCCATCGCGGTCTGTGCACCGCGGGCAGGGGGCGAGGCCATGATGGATCGTCATGCTGGGCCGTTTCGTGGGCTCGGGATCCAGGGATGGGCCACCCCGAAGTCGGCCCTGGTGGTGACCGGATGCGGCCCCGCCGCCGGGGACTGGTCGCGGACCTGTCACTGGCGGTCGAGAATCCGCTGGGCTCCCGCGGTCGTGGGAGGCAGGCGTCAGGTCGTTTTCGTGACGCTTCAGTACATTAGGTGGCGCTATAGATACATATGGTATCCATAGTCATAACTTGTACCGACCGAGTTTGGTAAGCGTACGTTGGGGTACTACTGTAACTCGTTGTTACATCTCACGGTGAGGGCTGCGGCGGAACAGGTGGGCCGGGGAGGTGTCACCCGGCCGGGATCCGCGGCCCGGAGGCAAGGGGGCGCGGAAGAGGTCCTAGCCAACGCCAGGTCACGACCTGCCGCCCGGCCGGACGGGTGGCGAGGGGGAGGCGGCCTCGGCGGCAGTGGGGGTGGTCCGGTTTTTTCAGGGGCCTGCGACGACGCGCCGAATACCGTTTCGCGTCGTCTCCGGCCCATTCTGGTAAAGGGGGGTAGTTCTCATGGAAAGCTCACGAGAGAGGGGCGTCCGTGCGTACGCTCGACCCCATCACCCTCGACCTCGACGCCATCGAGGCCGGTAAACTCGCCAACGGCATCACCCTGAGCCTGCTCATTCCCGCGCGCGGCCCGGAAGCGGCCCGGACACTGGGTAACATCGTCGCCCTTAATCGCCAGCACTGGATGCTGGAACGCCCGGTGCTGGACGAGATCGGTGTCGTTGTCGACCCGTCGTCCGACGGCGACGAGCATGACCTGGTACGTATAGCGACGGAAGCCGGGGCGAGCTGGGTCGTTCGGGGGCGGTCGGTCATCGGACATCACATGAAACACGAGCCGCCCTCCTACGGGGGCAAGGCCGGCGCGATGCGCAGCCTCGCCTACCTGGCATTCGGCGACCGGTTCATATTTCATGACGCCGACCTGGAGCACTACGACCCGCTTACCGTGGGCCTGCTGGCGGCGGTCGCGACCACCGGCAGCGCGTCGTTGTTCGTCAACGGCAGTTCCCAGCGGGTGACCGGCGACGGCCGGCCCGGCGGGCGTACCACCGAGATGCTGCGCTCCCTGCTCTCCAAGCAACTGGCCCACTACGTCCCCGCCGTCACGGCCATCCAGCAGCCGCTCATCGGCGAGTTCGTGATCGACGCGGACCTCTTCGGCTCGCTGGCCTTTTCCCGCGGGTACGGCGTGGAGACCTCCCTGAAGGTGCTCGCCCTGGATTTCCTGGGCAGCCTGAAATGTGTTCAGGTCGAACTTCCGGTCAAGTACCAGGTCGGTCAGGACTATCGCGACCTCGTCAAGCAGTTCCATGAGATAAGCTTCACGGTCGACGTGCTGGAGGCATATTTCTCCCGCCGTCGGATCGATGCGCAGGTGGCGATCTGGGAGATCGCCGACAATTATGACCTGTTGCACCCCGGGCGTACGTACGCGCTGCACCGTCCGCCCGGTTACGACGACACGGCGTTCGTCCCGCGGCTTGGTTTCTACCAGCCGCTGGCGAATTCGCGGGCCTACCAGGCGCGGATTCCCGAGATCAAGGCAGCGCGCCACGCGGCGCTGAAGGCGCTCGAACGCCGGATGCGGGCGTCCGCGTAAGTGGGCTGGCCGGCCCCGGGCGCGCGCCGCCGGGGCCGGCCCGTCGTCCGTGGCCGTGCCCGGCGGCGCGCCACC
>NZ_CAKKTL010000338.1:2861-4571 GCF_920664355.1 Protofrankia sp. CiP1_Cm_nod2 | reverse complement strand
GATTCGGACTTTAGTGAGGCCCGCTAAAGATGCATCGGGTTGCAGGGAACATGCGGACTTGTTACCCGGGCCCTCACCTACGACACGCCGGCGACCGACAGCGGACACCCGCTTACGGAGAATATAACTCTTGTCGGTATTCGTGCACAGCCGATCCGGATACGTCCGGTTGATCCCGGCCGGGCCACGACGGCCCGCCACCCCGTGGCGGCCCTGTGGTGGACGCCGGCCGACACGGACGGCGATCGGCAACAGCCGTTCACGGCATGTTCGGGCTGTATTCGGACTGTGTTCAGGCTGTGTTCGGCGCGGCGGCGCTGGACGTGCCGGGCTTCCGCGCGGCGCGGCAGCCGCTCACGGCATGTTCCGGCCGGCGTGCGGGGCGGCCGGGCGATGGCTGCCCCGCACGCCGGCTGCCCCGGGAGAACCGTCCGCGGCCCAGCCCGGGGGAAACCGGCCGGCCGGGACGGACGCCCTACAGGCTGTCGCTGTAGTCGCGGACCTCCTGCACCGCCGACCCGAGCGCCGCCAGCGAGTCCTGGATACGCTCCCGGGTCTCCAGCAGCGCGCTGGTCAGCTGCTCCACGGCGCGGTGCGCGCTGCCGTCGGTCGCCGCCAGGACGATCGCCTGCGCTTCTTCGATCATGGTCAGCGCGCCGTCCAGCTGGCCGGTGACCTCGTCGGTACGCCGGAACGCCTCACCAAGCTGGGACTTGACGTCGGCGATGGTGCTCGTCACGGAGGTCCTGCCCTTCTTCTGTCATATCCGCTCCTGTATCCCGCCGGCCGGCGGCCGGGTCACTTCCGCTGCGGATGCCGCGGAGCGCCGACCCCGAGCCCGAACCGCAGCGCCAGCACGAGCGCCACCAGCGAGGCGATCACGTCGGTCGGGTCCAGCGACACCATCCGCGCGGTCGCCAGCACCGCGGCACCGGCCGTGCCGGCCCCGAGCAGCGCCGCGCGGGCAACCTCCACCCGGGCCGCGTCGGTCGCCACCGCCACGCAGAAGGCGGTGACCACGGCGGCGCCGGTGAGGGCCGGCAGCGCCTCGACCCCGGCCAGCGCCCGCAGCACGGTCACCCCGGCGGCCACCAGCAGGCAGCCCAGGCCGATGACGACCGCGGCCGAGGCCGACGAACCGGACCGTGTGACCGCCCGCAGCTCGGCGGCGTGCCCCATCGCGGTCATGCACAGCTCGTGGGCTCGCCGTGGTGCCTTGGACGGCTCGAACGCGGCCGCCGTGCCGGCGGCGGCCGCCTGCCTGGCACGTACCCGTCGCTGCGGCGTGGCGGCGGCCGGGCGTGCCTGCCCGGGCTCGCCCCGGCGGTGCTGGGCCCGGGCGACCGGCCGGCCACCGGGCCCGGCGACGACGGGCACGTCACGGCCGGAGGCGTGACCAGGAACGTCATAGCCGGGCGTGTCATGATCGGGAATGGCGACGGCGGGGACGTCGCCGGCCCGTTCCACCGGCGGCGGCCGGAGCTGGTCGAGGCTGCTGATCCCGTGGTGCGCGAGCGGTTCGGCCACCACCCGCCACACCTCGTCGACCTCGGCGCGGATCGCCTCCGCCGACTCCCGGTGCGCCCGCGCGACCTCGGCACGCCGCTGCCGGCCGGCGGACATCCGGTCCTCCACCTTGTTCCTGGCCTGGGTGAGCTCGTCGAGCAACGCACGGTAGCGCACGGCCGCGATCAGCGGGTCGTCGAGGTC
>NZ_CAKKTL010000338.1:0-2494 GCF_920664355.1 Protofrankia sp. CiP1_Cm_nod2 | reverse complement strand
CGCGCAGGGCGGGCTCGTGGCGGGCGTCGGCCCGCCACCCTGGCTCAGCCTCCGGTACGGCGAGGAAGCCACCCGGCTGGTCGGGCACGTCAACCATGATCCTCGTTTCGTGGGTCGCGGGCGCACCGGTCAACCCGGCAGCCTCCTCCACGGCTCCCGGCCGTCCCGGCCGTGCTCCCGGTCGTGCCGCTGGTCGCCCGTCACCGCCGCCGCCGGCCCGGCCTGGGCCGGCAACGGTGAGAACGGGACGATCGTGCGGGCCTCCGCATACCCGTTCCGGTCGAACAGGACCGCCCGGTTCGGGCCCGTCCCCGCGGTGACCGACCGGTTGCCCGCCAGGCTGAACAGGTCACTCGCGGGCACGCCGACCGCGACCCACGCCCCCACGTCGTCACGGTGCATCGGGCCGAGGTCGTCGAGCAGCCGGCCCGGGCCGCGCCACCAGCCGAGCAGGTGCACCCGCTGGCCAGGGCCCCGGCGGGTGATGAAACGCAGGTCGTCCAGGCCCGAGCGGCGGGCGGGGGGCTCCTTGGCCTCCAGGACGGCCCGCCCGGCGTCGGCGGCGAACAGGACGAGCAGCCGCACCGGCCGGGCGAGCCGCTCGTAGGACCGGTCACCGGGCCAGGGGGTACCGGCCGCGCCGGCCAGGGCGGCGTCCTCCCGCTCCCGCACCTCGTCGCTGACCTCCCGCAGCACCCGGCGCAACGCCGCCGGCGGATGGACCCGAGCGGACTGCCCGGCGGCGCGGACCCGGCCGGCGAGCACCTCGGCCGCCTGCGTGGTCTCGGCGGTGACCGCGACGATGTCGACCCGTACACCGCCCTGCACGGCCTGGCCGGCGACGCTCACCACGGCCGCCTGCAGCACCCCGACCGCTTCCCGGCGCAACGGCCCGAGCACCGCGAGGCTGCGTCCCGGCAGCGGGGACAGCCGCACCCCGACGGCCGCCGGATGCAGGTCGAGGGGAACCCCCACCAGGGCCAGCGGCTCGGCCGCCCCGGCGGCGTCCGCGTCGTCGGTCACAGCGCCGGTCACGCCGCCGGCCGTGTCGGGCGCACCACCGTGGCCGGCGTTGCCCTCGTGGGCGCTCTCGAGGACCGCGACGTCGGCGGCACCGGCCCGCTCGGCGCGTTCGACCGGGACGGGCGCGCCCGCGAGCGACCGGTAGAGCGGGTTGTCGTCCAGGACCGCCGGCGCGTGGCCGACGAAGACCCGCGGCCCGGGACGGCCCGGCGCGCCGGGAGCGCCCGCCCGCGCGAGGCTCGCGCGCAGCGACGTGAGCACCGCCGGCGTGGGGTAGGCCACCCGGACGAGCTCGTTGCCGGCCGGGTGGCCGTTACGCCGGTTGACGATGGCCTCCCCCACGCCCGCGAGCGCACCCGCCGCCTCGTTGGTGGTCGACAGCAGCACCCGGGACTCCGAGATCGAGGTACGCAGCGCGATCCGCAACGCGAACTGGCCGAAGATCGAACCACGTTTGCCGGCGGTGGCGTCCAGAGCGTCGATACCCGACAGCGTCTGGCTGGCCAGCAGCAGGTGGATGCCGTAGGCGCGGCCCTGGCGGGCGAGCGCCTCCAGGTGCGAGACCGCCTCCCGCGACACCGCGTCGAGCGGGGTGAGCATCACCTGGAACTCGTCGATCACCACCAGGATCCGCGGCCAGCCGGCGCCGCCCCGCGCGGCCCGCAGGCCACGCAGGTCCCGGGCGCCGACGGCCCGCATGGCCAGGGCCCGCCGCTGCATCTGGGCGCGGGCGTGGCGCAGCACGGCGACACCGAACTCCCGGTCGCTGTCCATCCCGATGGTGTCCGCATGCGGCAGCACGAACGGGTCGCCGGCCCGGGGCGCGAACTGGGCGAACTCCAGGCCCTCCTTGAAGTCGAGCAGGTGGAAGCGCAGCTGCTCGGGGGCGTAGCGGGCGGCCAGCCCGTACACCACGTCGAGCAGCAGCGTCGACTTGCCCGAGCCGGCCTGCCCGCCCACGAGCGCGTGGACGGTGTCGTCGTCGAAGCGGAGCGTGACCGGGCCGTCCGGGCCGAACGCCACCGGGACGCTCAGGCCACCGGCCGCGTCCAAGCTCCACAGCGTGTCGGGCAGCAGCGCCCGGGCGTCCGGGGGGCGGGCGGCCTCGACGGCCGTGGCGGCCGCGACGGACTCGGCGACCGCGGCCACCAGCTCCGGCGGCGGCGGGTCGTCCAGCTCGCATTCCAACGGCCCGGCGAGCGAACAGCTCCAGATCGTCGGGCCGGCGGTGGGGGCCCCGTCGCCGTCGGGCCCGTCCCCGGCGGCGAACAGGCCGCCGGCGGCGGGATCCCCGGCGGGCCCGGCCACGCGCAGGGTCTCGGCGCCGGTCAGCGTCTCGTGCCCCCGACGGCCGACGACGGCCGTCCCGCCGTCCTCCACCAGCGCGATCACGTGCACGCCGCACGCGGGCCCCTGGGCGGCGACCGCCTCCAGCGCCCGCGCGGCGTCATCGGCCAGCGACGGCCAGGCC
>NZ_CAKKTL010000337.1:0-4256 GCF_920664355.1 Protofrankia sp. CiP1_Cm_nod2 | reverse complement strand
AGCACGAGCCGGCCCGCGTGCGACTCCGCGACGTCGAGGGCGGTGACCACCGCGCCCAGCTTGCCGACAGCGGTGGTGATCTTGCCGACGATCTGTGACGATGCTGGTACGTCAAGGCGCACTGTTATCGAGAACGAAACGCTGGGGACGGCCACGAACGTGCTCCATCTGTCGTTCGAGCGACAACGTGGGCAGGTGCCCGCATCGATGCTCGCAGCCGCGGCCCCGCATCCGGCGTAGGCCGGTGCGTGGCAGCAAAGATCACAGGGAGTGGGGAGCGGCGGGAGCGGGGATACCCGGCGCGGGACGCCGGCCTTGCCCGGCCCACGCCATGACACGCCCGACCGCCATGACACGCCCACGCCGGGACACGCCCGCCCCGGGACGGACCGCCGACCGGGCGGGGGCGCCACCCCATACGGCTCCTTTCCGCTGCCCGGGCAGGCAAACGGCGGCGGCGGGAGCCCGCCCGGAACCCGGACGCCGCCGGGCGCGGGCCGGGATCCCGATCCCGCCACCGGCGGAACCGGGCCGGCTCAGAACACCGCCGTGCCGTGGACGGGCGACGACGCCCGGGCATGGTGACGGCGCGGGATGCGCCCGGCCCGCGCGGCGAACCGTCCCGCGGTGACGCCGGCCGCCATCGCCGCCGCCATCAGGGCGGGATCCTGGGCGCGGGTCACCGCCGACGCCAGCAGGACGGCGTCACAGCCGAGCTCCATGGCCAGCGCCGCGTCCGAGGCGGTGCCGATCCCGGCGTCCAGGACGACCGGGACCTCCGCCTCGGCGACGATCAGCTCGATGTTGTGGGCGTTGCGGATGCCGAGCCCGGTCCCGATGGGCGCGCCCAGCGGCATCACGGCCGCGCAGCCGACCTGCTGCAGGCGCCGGGCGAGCACCGGGTCGTCGTTGGTGTAGGGCAGGACGGTGAAACCCTCGGCGACGAGGCGTTCCGCCGCGTCGAGGAGCTCGATGGGGTCCGGCAGCAGGGTCTGCTCGTCCGCGATCACCTCGAGTTTCACCCAGTTCGTTCCCAGCGCCTCCCGGGCGAGCTCGGCGGTGAGGACGGCCTCGTGGGACGTGCGGCAGCCGGCGGTGTTGGGCAGCACCCGCACGCCGCAGCGGGCGAGCATGTCCAGCGTCGACCCCGGGGTGGTGGTGTCCACCCGGCGCATGGACACCGTGCACATGTCCGTGCCGGAAGCCCTGATCGCCGCTTCCATGACGGCGAGGCTCGGCGCGCCGCCGGTGCCCAGGATCAGCCGGGAGCCGAGCTCCTCACCGGCGATCGTGAACGCGTCGTCGGCCATGTCAGCCTCCCTGGGTGGCGGTCAGGATCTCCACGTGCTGGCCGGCGCGCAGCTCCAGGTTCTCCCACCGGCTGCGGGGGGCGACGACGCCGTCGACCGCGGCGGCGCTCCCACGGCCGTTGGCGGAAACGCTCATCATGATCATGAGCTGGTGCAGCGTGGTACCGGCCGGCACCTGCATGGCCTTGCCGTTCACGGTGAGAGTCATCTGACGTCCTCCCTGGTCGACCGGTTCTCGACGGCCTGGTCATCGGCGACGCGTCCCTCGCCGGCCCGGTCCCCGGCATACTCGACGGCCCGGTCGACGGTGCGGTCGATGGCATGGTCGAACCGGGCCGGGGTGAAGGCGGCGGCCTCGCCGGGCAGGGCGCCGTCCGCCAGCAGGCCGGCGATGGCGTCCGCCGTCACCGGGGTGAGCAGCACGCCGTTGCGGTAGTGGCCGACGGCGAGCAGCAGCCCGGGCAGCCGGGACGGGCCGATCAGCGGTGCGTTGTCCGGTGAGGCGGGCCGCAGGCCGGTGCTGACCTCCTCCAGCTCCGCCTCACCCACCGCCGGGACGAGGGCCTGGGCGTCCCGGAGCAGCTCGTACACGGCGCCCGCGCGGGGCCGCAGGTCGAAGCCGGCCTCCTCGCTGCTGGCCCCCACCACGATCCGGCCGTCGGCGCGGGGCACCAGGTACACCGGGTGGCCGCGTACTGTGCCCCGCAGCACACAGGTCAGCGGCGGCGGCCCGACGGTACGCAGCCGCAGGGTCTGGCCCTTGACCGGGCGGACCGCCGGCAGCACCCCGGGCGGCAGCCCGTCGATCCGGCCCGACCACGCTCCGCAGGCGAGGACGGCCACCGGCGCGGTCAGCTCGGTGCCGTCGGCCAGCTCCAGCCCGACGACCCGGTCGCCGCGCAGCAGCCACCGCCGCGCGGCGGCGGGGAGCAGCGTCACCCCCTCGGCCACGCAGGCCCGCAGCAGCGCGCCGTGCAGCAGCCGGTTGTCGATCTGGTGATCGTCGGGTGCCGCCAGTGCGCCGGCCAGGCCGCTCGCCGACGCCGGGACGCGGGCGCGCAGCTCGCGCCGGGTCAGCAGCTCGGTGCGCAGGCCCAGCGAGCGCGCGAAGCCGTGGATGTCGCGCAGACCGGCCATGTCCGCGCTGTCCCAGGCCGCGACCAGCGTCCCGCAGCGCAGGTAGCCGACCTCGGTGCCGCTGCTGCGCTCCAGCTCCGCGACGAACGTGGGGTAGCGCTGTGCCGACGCCATGTTCAGCGCGAGCAGGGGCTGCTCACCGTAGTGGAGCTCGCTGAGGGGGGCGAGCATGCCCGCGGCCGTCCAACTGGCCCCCGATCCCGGCGCGGGATCGACGACGGTGACTGTCAGCCCGCGCAGACGCGCGCGCCACGCCACGCCGAGCCCGATCACACCGGCGCCGGCGACGATGACGTCCGGCCGGGATCCCGCCGCGCCCCGGCCGTTGGCCCCGGCCGCGCGCGCCGGCGCAGCAGCTGCGCCTGGCGGCATGATGGCTGCCGGCATGAGCCTCCTTATACACTTGGGGTGTCGTTATCCTCACCGATACCGCTCACCCGATACTGTCAGCCTCAATCGCAAGTCTGGCCTGTCCCGCAGCGGTGGGCAGCGGAAAGACGTCCCGCTGGTGGGTGGGTACCCGCCATAGGCTGAATCATGATGATCGGATTTATCGTGGTGGTACCGGGCGTGACGGTGCCGAACAAGGAGATACCGGATATCGTGGTAACGCCTGACGGCGCTCCGCATTTAGTCCGTGCCCGACCAGCCTGCGAGCAACGGGCCTGCACGCAACGGGCCTGCGCCCGGCGGTTGCCGACGGACGGGTGCGTTGGCCCGCGCGGCCGGCGATCCACCGGAGGTGGCCCGGCCGGGGGCGCGGGCCACCCGGCCCGGCGGCTGCCGGCGATGGCCGTCCGCCTCGTAACATGATCGACGGTTACGGTCTGCTGGAGCCGATCGGCTACGGCGGGTTCAGTACGGTCTACCTGGGCCGGCAGGAGATCTTCGACCGCCGGGTCGCGATCAAGGTGATGAACGCCGTCCTCACCGATCCCGACGCGAAGCGGCGGTTCCTGCGTGAATGCCGGGTGACCGGGCGGCTGACCGGTCACCCGAACATCATCTCGGTTTTCGATGCCGGGACGACCCGGGACGGGCGCCCCTACATCGCGATGGAGTACATCGCGGGCGGGTCGCTGGCCGACCGGCTGGCCGACGCCGGGCGACTGGACGTCGAGGAGGTGCTGCGCGTCGGTGTGCAGGTGGCCGACGCCCTCGTGACCGCCCACCGCCACGGCGTCCTGCACCGTGATCTCAAACCGGCGAACATCCTGCTCCGCGAGTCCGGGACCGCCGTGCTCAGCGACTTCGGCATCGCCGTGGCCGAGAGCGCGGCGGAGAACACGACCGCGTCGGTGGCGTTCACGCCCCGTTACACGCCGCCCGAGGTGCTCCAGGGCGGGGAGCACAGCATCGCCTCCGACATCTTCGGGTTCGGCGCCACCCTCTTCACCCTGCTGGCCGGACAGCCGCCGTTCACCGGCCGGGTCCCGGCGCAGCTGCTGCGGGAGATGCTGGACGGGCCGCCGCCGGCACTGCCCGACGAACTGGCCGGCAGCGTCCCCGACGAGCTGGTCACGCTGGTGCGGCGGGCCCTCGCCGCCGCGCCGGACCAGCGTCCCGCCACCGCCGCGGCTGTGCTGGCGGAACTGCGCGCGACAGCCGCCGTCCGCGACGGCCAGGCCGGCACGCCCATCTCCGCGGACGGTCCGGCGGACGGTCCGGAGGCGGCATCGGCGATCACCAGCCATCTCGCCGCTCCCGTTCCCGAGCCGCCGCTGCCCTCCGCGCCACCTGGCGGGACGCGCGCGGCGCCGGCCCGGCCACCACACCCGGGCTCGGGCCGCGCCGCCGGCGGGGACGCGC
>NZ_CAKKTL010000336.1:0-4295 GCF_920664355.1 Protofrankia sp. CiP1_Cm_nod2 | reverse complement strand
GACCCGGGCCGACCGGGCCGACCGGTGGTCGCCACGGTGGGTCGCGCGCCGGGCGGTACACCGTCCGGCCACGGCCACGGCCACGGCCACGGCCACGGCCACGGCCACGGCCGGGGCCGGGGCCACAGCCCGGCCACAGCCGGGCCGATCATGTTCTTTTGAGTGTGTGGCCGCGGCACACTACGGTGTATGGATGCGGCTCACCGTTCTGTCCGGTCCGTCAGGCGTCGGGAAAGGGACAGTCGTCGCCGAGGTACGCCGACGTCACCCCGAGGTCTGGGTTTCGGTCAGTTGCACGACACGAGCGCCGCGCCCGGGGGAGACCGACGGGGTGGAGTATCACTTCGTCGATGCCGAGGAGTTCACCCTGATGGTCAAGAAGGGTGAGCTTCTTGAGCACGCGATGTTCGCCGGTCATGCCTATGGAACCCCCCGCGCGCCGCTGGCGGCCCGTCTCGCCGAAGGGGTGCCGTGCCTGCTGGAAATCGAGCTCCAGGGCGCCCGTCAGGTACGTGCGGGTATTCCCGACGCCCGGTTTGTCTTCCTCGCACCACCGTCCTGGCAGGAGCTGGTCCGCCGGCTCACCGGACGCGGCACGGAGCCGCCGGAGGTGATCGAACGCCGCCTCGGCCGGGCCCGCACCGAGCTTGCCGCCGAATCCGAGTTCGACGCGGTGGTGGTCAACGACGACGTGGCCGGGGCCGCGGCCCGGCTGGTGGCCCTGATGGACACCGACTAGCGCCGCGGCTGGGCTGGGCTGGGCCGGCTGGGCTGGGCCGCGGGCCGCCTGGCCGCGCCTGCCCTCCCGGCGTCGCCTGCTCCACTGTCGCCTGCTCTACTGTGGACAGGCCGTACCGTTGTGGTCCGAGGGCGTCGTGGTCCGAGAATACTGCTGAGGGTGCGGACGCCCACCAGCCCGCGGCTCACGGCCCCGGGCCGCGGGGCCGTGAGCCGCTCCGGCGGGGCCGCCGCGGTCCCGAGCGCCCGCCCTGACCCCGTTCCTCACGACCACATCGTTCTCCACGACCACATCCTGACCATCCTGACCATGCTGTCGGCCCGTCAGCGGGCTGACAGCCCCGTGTTTGCGGAAGGACACCGTGTCCGGCACTGTCGCGCAGCCCGAGGGCATCACCAACCCGCCGATCGACGAGCTCCTGGAAGCCACCGACTCCAAGTACAGTCTGGTGATCTACGCGGCCAAGCGGGCCCGGCAGATCAACGCCTACTACTCGCAGCTCGGTGAGGGCCTGCTGGAGTACGTCGGCCCACTGGTCGACACCGCCAGCGCCCAGGAGAAGCCGCTGTCCATCGCGCTGCGCGAGATCAACGCGGGTCTGCTGACGCACGAGACCGTCGGCGAGCCCCTGCCGCCGGCCTCCTGAGCGCCGGCGCCCTCCGACAGCCGCATGCCAGTCACATGTCGGCCCCCGCGCCACCCACGTCCCGGTGCCGCACACGCCGTCGGCGCACCTGCGGGTACCGCGGGGACGCCCGGTGCCGGCACCAGGACATCCGGTACCCCGGACGCGGGACGCCCGGGGCGTCCGGGGCCACCGGGGCACCCGTTCCACCGGGACATGACCGCTGATGTCCGCTGACACGCCCGCCGGCACCGCCAACACCGCCGGCAATGGCAACGGCAATGGTGCCGGCGGCGGCACCGGTACCGCCGCTCCCGCGGCTGTGCGGCGTCCCCGCGTCGTGCTGGGAGTCTCCGGCGGGATCGCCGCCTACAAGGCGGTCGAGGTGCTGCGCCAGCTCACCGAGACCGGCCACGACGTGCGGGTCGTGCCCACCGCGGCGGCGTTGCGCTTCGTCGGCGAGCCGACCTGGGCGGCGCTGTCCGGGCATCCGGTGGCCACCGACGTCTGGACCGACGCGGCCGAGGTGGCGCACGTCCGGCTCGGCCGGGAGGCCGACCTGGTGCTCGTCGCCCCCGCCACGGCGGACCTGCTCGCCCGCGCCGCCACCGGACGCTCCGACGACCTGCTCACCGCCACCCTGCTCACCGCCCGGTGCCCGGTGATGTTCGCCCCGGCCATGCACACCGAGATGTGGGAGCACCCGGCCACCGTGGCCAACGTGGCCACGCTGCGCTCCCGTGGCTGCCTGGTCGTCGACCCGGCCGTGGGCCGGCTGACCGGCGCGGACTCCGGTGCCGGCCGGCTGCCGGAACCGGCGGAGATCGCCGCGCTGGCCCGTTCCGTGCTGGCCCGCTCGGCGCTGGCCCGTTCCGCGCCGGCCCGTTCCGGGACGGCGGGCAGCGCGCCGGCGGGCAGCGTCCTGGCCGGTGGCGCGTCGGCGGGCACGGTGCTGGATCTCGCCGGCCGGCGGGTCGTCGTCAGCGCCGGCGGCACCCGGGAGCATCTCGACCCCGTCCGCTTCCTGGGCAACTCCTCCAGCGGACGCCAGGGCTACGCACTGGCCAGGGCCGCGCTCGCCCGGGGCGCGCAGACCGTCGTGGTGGCGGCCAACGTGGCGCTGCCGGACGTCGCCGGGGCGCGCACCATCCCGGTGGTGTCGACCGCGCAGCTGCGCGAGGCCGTGCACGCCCAGGCAGCCCAGGCCGATGTTGTGATCATGGCGGCCGCGGTCGCGGACTTCCGGCCCGTGGCACGGGCGTCCTACAAGATCAAAAAAGGTGACGGTGTCCCCGAGCCGGTGGTGCTGGCACACAACCCCGACGTGCTGGCCGAGCTCGTCGCCGCCCGCCGGCCGGGCCAGCTGCTCGTCGGCTTCGCCGCCGAGACCGGCAGGCCGGGCGTGGACATCGTGGCCCTCGGCCGGGAGAAGCTCGCCCGCAAGAAAGCCGACCTGCTGGTCGTCAACCAGGTCGGCGACGGGCTCGGCTTCGAGGTCGACCACAACGCCGCCGTGGTCCTCGGCGCGGACGGCACCCAGACCGCCATCGAACGGACCAGCAAGGACCTGCTCGCGCACCAGGTGCTCGACCTGGTCGTGACGCGACTCGCTGTAGCGGATGGCTCCGTTGTCGGCCTGCCCGCCGGTACCCGCCGGTAGACTTCGCCCGAATCAGACTGGATCTCCCAGGGGGTCATGACGTGGCGACGCGCCTGTTCACTTCCGAGTCCGTTACCGAGGGACATCCGGACAAGATCGCTGACCAGATCAGTGACTCCATCCTCGACGCGATGATCAAAGACGACCCGCGCAGCCGGGTCGCGGTCGAGACGCTGATCACCACCGGCCAGGTCCACGTCGCCGGTGAGGTCACCACGGACACCTATGTGGACATCGCCGCCGTCGTCCGCGAGCGCGTGCTGGAGATCGGCTACGACTCGTCCAAGAAGGGCTTCGACGGCGCCTCCTGCGGGGTGAGCGTGTCGATCGGGTCGCAGTCGCCCGACATCGCCCAGGGCGTCGACACCGCCCACGAGGCCCGGGTGGGCGGCTCCGGCGAGGACGAGCTCGACCGCCAGGGCGCCGGCGACCAGGGCCTGATGTTCGGCTACGCCTGCGACGAGACCCCCGAGCTGATGCCGCTGCCGATCGCGCTCGCCCACCGGCTCGCCCGGCGCCTGTCCGCCGTCCGCAAGGAGGGCCGGATCGGCTACCTGCGCCCCGACGGCAAGACCCAGGTCACCATCGAGTACGCCGACGGCCGGCCGGTGCGGCTGGACACCGTCGTCGTCTCCACCCAGCACGCGGCCGACATCGACCTCGACACCCTGCTCGCGCCCGACATCGCCGAGTTCGTCGTCACCCCGGAGCTGGCCACCCTCGACATCGCCACCGACGGGCACCGGCTGCTGGTCAACCCGACCGGCCGGTTCGAGGTAGGCGGCCCCATGGGGGACGCCGGCCTCACCGGGCGGAAAATCATCGTTGACACCTACGGAGGGATGGCCCGCCACGGCGGCGGCGCCTTCTCCGGCAAGGACCCGTCCAAGGTCGACCGGTCCGCCGCGTACGCGATGCGCTGGGTCGCCAAGAACGTCGTCGCCGCCGGGCTCGCCCGCAGGTGCGAGGTGCAGATCGCCTACGCCATCGGCAAGGCGCACCCCGTCGGCCTGTTCGTCGAGACCTTCGGCACCGGCGTGGTCCCCGACGAGCGGATCCAGGACGCCGTGACCGCCGTCTTCGACCTCCGGCCGGCCGCGATCATCCGGGACCTGGACCTGCTGCGGCCGATCTACACCCAGACCGCCGCCTACGGCCACTTCGGACGCCCGGAACTCGACTTCACCTGGGAGTCCACCTCCCGCGCCCAGGCCCTGGCCGACGCCATCCGCTGACCCCGGATTTTCGCAGAGCGAAAATCCGGGGACCCC
>NZ_CAKKTL010000335.1:898-4735 GCF_920664355.1 Protofrankia sp. CiP1_Cm_nod2 | reverse complement strand
GCTCAGCCGCGCGCAACGCCCGGCCCAGCGCCCGCAGCGCGCCCGGGTCGGCCCCGCCCAGCGGGCTGGTCAGCAGGGTGTGGGCCGCCTGCGCGGTCAGCTCGCCCGGCGGGCTGTCGACGCAGCGCAGGGCGAGCAGCAGCGGGGCGACCGTGCCGTCGCGGGCCGGTGGCAGCTCGTCGCCGGCCACCTCGACCGGCACCCCGCCGGCGACGAGCATCCGGCGCAGCGGCAGCATCGACCGGGTCGCGCTGCGGACCAGGACCGCCATCCGCTCCCACGGGGTGCCGTTCTCCAGATGTTCCCGGCGCAGCAGGTCCGCGATGCCCTCGGCCTGGGCGCCGGCGGTCGTGTATGTGCGTGCCTCCACCCGTTCGGCGACGGGCGGGCCGGCGGCGACCAGCTCCCGGTGGGCGCGCAGATGCTCGGCGGGCAGGCCGGTGGCGGGGATGCGCCGGGCGGCCTCCCGGCTGACCGCGAGCGCGAGCGGGCCCAGCCGCCGGCAGCGCCGCAGGGTGACGACATCGGCCGCACGCCCGTCGGCACGGGGGAAACGAGCCGGGAACTCCAGCAGGCCGCGGACCTCCGCCCCCCGGAAGCCGTAGATCGACTGGTCCGGGTCGCCGACGACGACGAGGTCGGCGCCGCCGCCGGCGACAGCGCGCAGCAGCCGTTCCTGCGCCGGATCGGTGTCCTGGTACTCGTCGACGAACACGGCCTGGTAGCGGCGACGCAGCTCGGGCCCGACATCGTCGCTTTCGGCGACAAGGGCCGCCCGCTGCACCAGCTCGGGGTAGTCGATGGCCCCCACGTGGTCGAGGGCGTCGAGGTAGTCGGCGTAGAAGGTCGCCATCGCCGCCCAGTCCGCCCGGCCGGTGCCGTGGGCCAGCCGGGCCAGCGCGTCCGGGTCGAGACCGACCTCCCGGGCGCGGGCGAGCATCGCGCGGACCTCCTCGGCGAACCCGCGGGTGGTCAGACAGCCCGCCAGGGCCGCCGGCCACCGGGGGCGGCCGATCTCCCGCGTGCCGGCGAGCAGGTCGCGCAGCTGGGCGTCCTGCTCGGGGCCGGACAGCAGCCGCGGCGGGACGCCGAGCGGGTCGGGCCGGTACAGCCGCAGCAGCGCGTAGCACCAGGCGTGGAACGTCCAGGCAAGCGGGACGCCGACCGCGGCCCCCAGCCGCCAGGTGATGCGCTCCCGCAGCTCCCGCGCGGCGCGCCGGCTGAAGGTGAGCACGAGGATCGCCGCCGGGTCGAGCCCGTCGCGCACCCGCCGGGCCACCGCCTCGACGATCGTGGTCGTCTTGCCGGTGCCGGGCCCGGCGAGGACGAGCAGCGGTCCCCCGGCATGATCGACCACCCGGCGCTGGTCGGCGTCGAGGGCGGGCGGGGGCACCTGCGGCGTCGGGGTCCGTACGAGCCGGTAGGCGGCCGGGCCGCCGGCCCCGCCGGTTTCGGCGGCGCCGCCAGCCGCGCCGGCCCCGGTGGTGCCGACGGCGTCCCGATGAACTGTCACGGAGTAGAGCACACCACGTCCCACCGACAAACCCGGATAGGCCGGCACCAGAACGCCCGTTCCGCCACCGGGACCGGACGAACCCGCCGGTACGGCCAGGAGGTGTCCGACGGACGTCCGACCGCGCGGGCGGCGCTCAGCCGGCCACCCGCCGCGTCGTCGCCCATGGCTTCGCGCCACGAGCTTCTCCTGCGCCGTCCCGGCGACGAGGCCGGGCAGGCACGAGGCCGGGCAGGCGGAAACGAGCAGATGGAGCAGATGGAAAGGAAAATAGGGGGAGCGGACAGCAGGAGACAGGTGACAAGAGGCCGTCAGCCGCGCCGCCGGCAGGGGTGCGCGGCCGGCGGGGGCGTGCCGTCAGCCGGTTGGTCGGCCGTCCCAGCGGGCCACGGCCAGGTCCACCCGCTCCCCGCCGGGACGCAGCGCGGTGCCGTCGGCGACGAGCCGCCGCAGCGCCTCGACCGGGGCAGTCGGGTTCGGCTCGCCGGTGGAGCGGATCACCCGGTGCCAGGGCACGTCGTCGTCATGCCCGTGCCGGCTGAGCACCGCGCCGACCGTCCGGCCGGTGCCTGCGCCCACGTACTCGGCGACGTCACCGTAGGTCATCACCTTGCCGCGAGGGATCCGGGTGACCGCCTCGAGGACGGTCATCGCGTACGGGCTCGGCCGGCCACCGACACTGATCCGGGTGGCCAGCCCCGCGGACACGCTCAGCGGCGGCTCATGTCGCCGCCCGGCCCGGCGGGCATCCACTGGCATCCGACCTCCTCCGACACGACCCGGAGCAACAGTCGTACAACCATACGTATCCACATGATCGCATGCACAGCCACCCGGCCGGTACCCTACGTCAACGAGCACCGGCCAGCAAAGAAGACCGCCGCGAGTTTGCCGTCCGGTACGCATCCGGGGCCGAAAAACGTACACGACGACAAACTCGCGCAGCTCATGCCGCGCCCGGGTAGTCGTGAACCCGTGCCACGACCACCCGGAGGCGGTTCAGCAGACGGGCGGATCAGCAGACGGGCGGATCAGTAGACGGGCAGCGACTTGTCGACCTGGTTCGCCCAGGCGGTCACCCCGCCCTGGACGTGCACCGCCGAGGAGAAGCCCGCCCCCTTCAGCGTCGCCAGCGCCTCGGCCGAGCGCACCCCGCTCTTGCAGTAGACGACGACCCGGCGGTCCTGCGGCAGCTCGGACAGGTGCGCCGGCAGCTCGCCCTTGGGGATCAGGCGCGCCCCCGGGATGCGCACGATCTCCCACTCCGCCGGTTCCCGCACGTCGACCAGTTCGATCGGCTCGCCCCGGTCGAGCCACTCCTTGAGCTCGGTGGCCAGGATCGTCGAGCCGGCGGCGGCCCGCTCGGCCTCGTCCGAGACAATCCCGCAGAACGCGTCGTAGTCGATCAGCTCGGTGATGGTCGGGTTCTTGCCGCACAGCCGGCACTCCGGGTCCTTGCGGACCCTGATGGTGCGGTAGCTCAGCTCCAGGGCGTCGTAGACCGTCAGCCGCCCGACCAGCGGCTCGCCGATCCCGGTCAGGAGCTTGATCGCTTCGGTGGCCTGGATCGACCCGATCGACGCGCACAGCACGCCGAGCACGCCGCCCTCGGCGCAGGAGGGCACCATGCCGGGCGGGGGCGGCTCCGGGTAGAGGCAGCGGTAGCACGGGCCGTGCTCGGCCCAGAACACGCTCGCCTGCCCGTCGAACCGGTAGATCGACCCCCACACGTACGGCTTGCCGAGCAGCACGCTGGCGTCGTTGACCAGGTAGCGGGTGGCGAAGTTGTCCGTCCCGTCCACGATCAGGTCGTACTGGCTGAAGATCTCCGTGACGTTCGAGGTGTCCAGCCGGGTCTCGTGCAGGACGACCTTGACGTATGGGTTGGTCTCGCGGATGGCGTCCCGGGCCGACTGCGCCTTGGACCGCCCCACGTCGGACTGCCCGTGGATGATCTGACGCTGCAGGTTGGACTCGTCCACGGTGTCGAACTCGACGATGCCGAGCGTGCCCACCCCGGCGGCGGCCAGGTACAGCAGGGTCGGCGAGCCGAGCCCGCCGGCGCCGACGGCGAGCACCTTCGCGTTCTTCAGCCGCTTCTGGCCGTCCATGGCGACATCCGGAATGATCAGGTGTCGGGAGTAGCGGCGGACCTCGTCGATGGTCAGGTCGGCCGCTGGCTCGACCAGAGGCGGCAGTGACACGATCTCTCCTCGCGGTTACAGCGCTGGCATCCGTACGTCCGGCTACCCTGTCATCCCCATCCTCGCAGGGACGCCATGCCATCATCGGCGATCCACCGACAGAGGCCACCGACAGAGGCC
>NZ_CAKKTL010000335.1:0-497 GCF_920664355.1 Protofrankia sp. CiP1_Cm_nod2 | reverse complement strand
GCTGACAGAGAGCACCGTTGGCGGACGCCGCCAGAGACCACCGATGGATCACCGACGGCGGCGGACGCCGACGACGTGAACACGACATGCCCGGACCGTGGGCTGATGGCGACAACACCGCCGGCGCGCGGAAACTTCCGTGGCCTCCGCCCGCCATGCCCCGGTTCTCGCCACGCCGGCCGCCCGGCTCGCCCGCGGCCCGTCGCCAGCGCCTGGTCCGGTCCGGTCCCCGGTCCGGTCCGGTCCGGTCCGGTCCGGTCCGGTCCGCGGTGACGTTACCTGCGGCCCGCGGCCCCGGCTCTGGGCCCGCCTGCTCTCTTCCCGTTCCGCGCGTCCTGCCGGCCATTGCCATTGCCATTGCCGTTGCCATTGCCGGCGGCGACACCGGCCGCCCCCGCACCGTCCGGGCCGGCCCCGTCCGTGGCGCCTCTGTCCGTGGTGGGGGTGGCCGGGCCGGCGGCGGACCTGGCCGGGCGGCCGGTACCCCGGCCGGCGCC
>NZ_CAKKTL010000334.1:4118-4719 GCF_920664355.1 Protofrankia sp. CiP1_Cm_nod2 | reverse complement strand
ACACTAGTCCCGCCCGACTTACCCGTGCTCCCACCCGATGAGCCGCCACCAACTGGCAGACTCCCACCCCCAGGCAGCGCCGGAGCCACACTCAGGGAAGCCCCCGCCGACCAGCCATCCACCCACGGCCTCGACACCGACGACACCGCCGGAACAGCAGCCGGCACCGAGGCCCCCCGTGAATCACCCCGATCCAAAACATGATCAATAGCCCGATCGGCCGCGTACGCCACAGCCGCCGTGACAACCGCACCAGCTACAAGACCAACCACGCACCCGAACAGCCCACCAACCGCACACCCAACCTCCCCGCCTATAACAGCAGCGTTATGACCACTGGGGTCGCTGTACGTCAGCGGGTTGGCGTTGGCGTAGGTGTACCGGTTCGCTGACACCGCCGACGTCAACGGCAACTGCGCGCTGTCCCGGGAAATGAACCCGCCGGTGGCCGGGGTGTACCAGCGGGCCTGCGCGGAGACCTTCGCGGTCGCCGGGTCCGTCCAGGAGCCCTGGAAACCCACCCGCACCTGCGCGCTGCCCGCGGTCGTCGGCACCCCGAACGGATCGAACGCCTTCTGATCCGACAGCCCCGACCCGCTGG
>NZ_CAKKTL010000334.1:0-3744 GCF_920664355.1 Protofrankia sp. CiP1_Cm_nod2 | reverse complement strand
AACCGGTCAAAAGCATCAAACCCGGTGGTGGTCGTGCTGCCACCCGCGGTCCGCGCCGTCAACGTCCCCCGCGGGGTGTAGGTGTAGGTCGCGGTCCCGTCCGAGAGCAGCCGGTTCCGCTCGTCGACACTCGCCGCCGCACCGTTCACCGACGTGCGGTTACCCGCCGCATCCCAGCCGTACGTCGTGGTCGCCCCACCCGGGCCGGTCCAGGAGACCAGCCGGTTCGACCGGTCATAGCCGTAACTCTGGTTCCCCGACCCGGACAGACCCGACGGAGACAACGTCTCGGTCAGCCGGTTGTCGTTGCTGTCGTAGCCGTAGGTCGCCGCCCGCAACGTCCCACCCGGACCGGTCAGAGTGTCCGTCGTCGTCCGACCCAGATCGTCATAACCGAACGTCCGGACCGCCCCACCCGACGCATACGTCACCGAGGTCAGCTGACCGGCATCGTCATACACCAGGCCGCGGGTACCACCCGTGGCCGCACCCGTCGTCGACGTCAGATCATCCCGGGCGTCATAGCCGAACGACGACACCCCGGCCGCGTCCGTCCGCGACACCATCCGACTCGAACCGTCATAACCGAACGACGCACTGCCCGCCGGCCCCGCACTACCCGTCAACAGATCCCGGTCGTTATAGGTGAACGACACACTGCCCGACGGATGGTTCACCGACGTCACCCGGCCGGCCAGGTCATAGCCGACCGACCGCGACGCCGCCGCCGCACCCCCACCCGACCCGGACTCGGCGGTCAGCCGGCCCAGCGCGTCGAACGTCCGCGCCCGGGTCACCCCACCCGGCGCCAGCACACCCACCGGCAGCCCACCGGCGTCGTAGGACCTGAGTTCGGTCACCCGCCCATTTTCGATCATGGTGTAGTACGTTGACCTGGGGCGATGGGTGCCTGGTGGGTGGTTATGAGGCACTAATTGGTGCTCTACGGTGTGGTCGTGGCCTGGATTCGGCGGGTGCGGACGGCGCCGGGGGCGACGGCTGTGCAGATCGCCGAGTCGGTCGGGGGCCGGCGGCGGATCGTCGCGCATGTGGGTTCGGCGCATACCGAGGCCGAGCTCGGGGTGCTCATCGCGCGGGCCCGGGAACTGTTGGAGGCTCCGGGCCAGGGCGAGCTCGGGGTCGAGCCGGTCGCGGTGAGGACCCCGCTGCTCGGCAAGGCCGGCCCTGCCCCGGCGGTTCTGTTCGACGTGGCCGTGGAACCACCGCGTGGGCGGGTGGCGGTCGCTGGGCCGCGGGTGGTCGCGACCGGCTCGCGGGTGCTCTACGACGTGCTCGTCTCGGTGTTCACGTCGTTGGGGTTCGACGCCCCGGGCGACGAGGTGTTCCGGGACCTGGTGATCGCCAGGCTGGTCGAGCCGACGTCGATCCTGGACACCGGCAGGGTGCTGGTGGACCTCGGCGCCACGCCGGCGAGTGAGAAGACGATGCGCCGTACTCTGCTGCGCGCCCAGCGGGACGGCTACCGCGACCAGTCCGCGGGGCTGTGTTTCGCCCACGCCGGGGCCGCTGGTGATGTCTCGCTGTGTCTCTACGACGTGACCACGCTGTACTTCGAGGCCGAGAAAGAGAACGAACTGCGCCGGGTCGGCTACTCCAAGGAACGCCGCGTCGACCCACAGATCGTCGTCGGGCTACTCGTCGACCGGTACGGGTTCCCGCTCGAGATCGGCTGCTACGAGGGCAACCGGGCCGAGACCGCGACGATCCTGTCGATCGTCCGCCAGTTCAAGAACCGTCACGGCCTGGAGAACCTGGTCGTGGTCGCCGACGCCGGCATGCTCTCGGCGGGCAACCTGCGCGACCTCGACGAGGCCGGGTTCGGGTTCATCGTCGGCCCCCGGGTCACCAAGGCGCCGATCGATCTGGAGTCCCACTTCCGCTGGTACGGCGACGCGTGCACCGACGGGCAGATCATCGACACGATCACTCCCAGAAAGGGCCGCAACCGGGACAACGACGTTGCGGTGAAGGCCGGGCCCGTCTGGGACCGGGAACAGCACCCCGCGTCGTGGCGGGCGGTCTGGGCCTACTCCGCCAGACGCGCCGCCCGCGACACCAGGACCCTCACCGCCCAGGAGAACCGCGCCCGCGCCGTCGTCGGGGGAGAAAAGACCGCGCGCACCCCGAGATTCGTCACGGTCAAAGGCAACGCCACCACCCTCGACGAGGCCAGCCTCGCCCGCGCCCGCCGACTCGTCGGCCTCAAGGGCTACGTCACCAACCTCCCGGTCACCGTCCTGACCACCCACGAGGTCATCGCGAACTACCACAACCTCCGGCACGTCGAGCAGTCGTTCCGGATGTCCAAGACCGACCTCGCCGCCCGGCCCATGTTCGTACACACCAAAGACGCGATCGACGCCCACCTGACCATCGTGTTCACCGCGCTCGCCGTCGCCCGCGCCATCCAGAACCGCACCGGCCTCGCGGTCCGCAACGTCATCCGACAGCTCCGCCCACTCCGCTCCGCGACCATCGCGATCAACGGCGCCATCCAGACCTTCCCACCCGAACTCGACCCCGAACGCAGAACCCTGCTCGACGCCCTCACGGGCAAGGCACTAACCAAATGACCGAACTCAGGCGTGGTCGCGGTGCTGGCCTTCGGCCTGGGCCAGAGTGAACGGGCTGTCGGTGAACACCGTGTGGTAGCGCCAGGCGGTGAACAGCTCCCCCTGGCCAGCCGCCGCCTTGCGGTTGAGGTCTTTGACCCGGCGTACGACGAGGCGGCCGTCGGTGCGGTGTGCTCGGCTGGAGGCGAACGCGGTGTAGGGCACCTCGGCGATCTGCGCGTCCGAGATCCACTGGCCGGTCTGTTCGTCCCAGATCGCGCGGGGGTAGCGGATCGGTGTCCAGGCATCGTCGCCGATCGCGGCGACCGTCCGCGCACTCTTGCGGTCGAGTGGGGTGGTGATGGAGAAGTGGGCGCCGCCACGGCGGCAGGCCGCCACGACCGCCCCGGAGTAGAACGCCGAGTCCATCCGCACGAGCAGAGTTCCGGTGGCGCCGGTCTGGCGGGCGGTGGTGACGGTCTCGGCGACGAACGACGCCGCGCCGCGGGCGGAGCCGGCGTTGCCGCCGCGCAACCGTGTGGCGGCAACGACCGGTGCCGCGGTCGGGGTGGACAGTGTGCCGACCAGCGCGTTCAGCCCGCGGACCAGCAGCGATTTTCCTGCGATTGTGGTGTGGCCGAACGCGGCGCCCTGCTTGGCCGGGCCGTAGACCCGCCGCTGGCAGGAGTCGACGTCGACGAACGCCAGCACGTCGGCACCAGACAGCGACGGCGCCTGGGCGGCCAGACCCGCCCGCAGCAGCCGGTTGACCTTGCCCAGCTGGCGGACGTTGCCCCAGTCCAACGCCCGCAGGAACGACCCGAGCGTCGAAGGGGCGCGGACTCCGCCGAACAGGTCGCCCACCGCGCCGTGGCGCAGCAGTCCCATGTCCTCGATGGAGTCGGCGCCGGCGAGCATGTCAGCGACCAGGCACCCCACCTTCGCCGGGGCGTTGACGCCCTTGGGGTCGGCCGGTCGTAGGTGTTCGGTGACCAGCTCGGGCAGGCCGGCGCGTTCGCCCAGCCGCATCACCGGGACGAGTCCCGCGCAGGCGATCAGGTCAGGGTCGTCGAACCGGACGTGGGTCCTCGAGGCCGCATGCAACAATCGCACGTGCGAAGTGCCCTCTCGATCGGGTGGACGGAAGCGTAGAGAACTCCCATCCTCCCAG
>NZ_CAKKTL010000333.1:0-4428 GCF_920664355.1 Protofrankia sp. CiP1_Cm_nod2 | reverse complement strand
TTCATAGCCTCGTCCGTCGAATCCACCATGCGAGCCCAACACGGCGTTCTCTACGAGAGAGTCGTCCCCACCGGAACCAGCCGGGCAGGGAACGGGCATGGCGACAGGTGACCACCCCGTTTCCAGCTCCCAACCCGCCCTGATCACAAGATGACAGGCATCCCCTGCCCCATCTCATGCTGACAGGTAGGGGAGGCCGCGCGGACGGCAGCAGAACACCAGGAACATGGTGTGGTTCTTCGTCTCGAGTACGGCGGCTTATACCAGCCGAACGGGGGAGGCGCAGAGGAGCCGGCGCCCGATCAAGGAGCCGGCGAAGGCTACAGGCTCGGCTCTGTCAGGCACGGCCCGGGCGTACTGGGTCGCCGGCTTGTAGGACTCCCCCCTGACGATCATCGCACGGTGAACGAGTCCGCGCGGCGCACCTGGCCCCCTTCCGTGGTCAGCCATCAGCCGGGGTGGCATGGTGACTGCCACGCCTCCGCCACGTGGCATCGTGGCGTATCAGCCGGTTCGTTAGAGTCACGGCACACGGCGAAATCGGGGGCTGTCGTGGCTGTTCGCCTTCTCCCCTGGCCGGACTGGCGGACGGCAGACGTCCGCGGCTCGTGGCGTCGGCGCTGGGAGGGTGGTCTGTGGCCGGGCTTGATGAGGCGAAGGTCGCGGGGATGAACGGCGCGCAGCGGCGGGCGGCGCAAGACGCCCTCCTGGCCGCATATCCGGACCGGGGGCGGCTCGAGAGGCTGCTCGACAGACTCGACAGGCCCCTGGCGCACTACGCCACCGAGTCCGTCACGTTACCGGACGCCGTGTTCAAGATATTCGAAGGGGCGAAGGCCGAGGGCTGGCTGCCGCGGCTACTGGCCGAGGCCACCGCGGTGAATCCCGGCAACCCCAGCTGGCCGACGTGATCAGCCAGTACCGGCCCGCCAGCCCCGGCCCCGACGACGGGGAGACGCCCGCCGGCGGCTCGTCCACCGGCGGGCCCGGCGGGTCGAGTGCCCGCCCGCCGGCCGCCCTATCACTGGACCGGCTGGTGATCAGCACGTTGGCCGACGAGTTCCCCGATCCCCCGGAGGCACGCAGGCTGGTCGACCAGGCAGGGCTTCCGCCCAGGCGCCAGCCCGGGTGGAACATCGCCAACGCGGAGCAGTTCTGGTGGGAGACTCACCGCCTGTTCGTCGGCGGCGCGGTCATCGACGGGTGGGCGAACGTCCTGCGCGAGGCCTACCATGCTCGCCCGGCGAACAGCGTGCTCGCCGCCGCCGCGCAGGCTGCCGGCGTGGCCGGCCCCTCACCCGCGGAAGGCAGCCCGCCCTCCAGCCCCTTTCCGGGCGGGCTCAGCACGGCATCCCCCGTCGAACCACCATCGGCACACATCGACGAGGACCCGCCCGTGGAGGGAACTGCGCCGTCGCGCTCTCCGCTAAACCGCCGACGCCTGTTGACCGGTGCCGGAGTCCTGACGCTGGTGCCCGCCCTGTTGGTGTTCGCCGTTGTCCATCTGACGGGCGGTTCCAGCCCGACGATCGCCGTGGTCGCGGGAACGGGCGCGCAGGGATTCTCCGGTGACCGTGGGCCGGCCATTGAAGCCCAGCTCCAGGACCCGCAGGACGTGGCGGTCGCCAGCGACGGCACCCTCTACCTCGCGGACCGCGGCAACCAGCGGATCCGCAGGATCGACCCCGACGGGACGATCACCATCGTGGCGGGTAACGGCACCCCCGGCTTCTCGGGCGACGGCGGACCGGCCATTGATGCCCAGTTCAATGAGCCCACCGGGCTGGCGGTCACCGACAACGGCACCCTCTACGTCGCAGACCGGAACAACCACCGGATCCGCAAGATCACCCCCGACAGAACGATCACCACCGTCGCGGGTAACGGTGTCACCAAAGACAACGGCGACGGCGGGTTCTCCGGTGACCGCGGACCCGCCACCCAAGCCCAGCTCTTCTCTCCGGGCGACGTCGCGGTCGCCAAAGATGGCACGTTCTACATCGCCGATACACGGAACCACCGGATCCGCAAGGTCACCCCCGACGGAACGATCACCACCATCGCGGGTAACAAGGGTCGCGGCTTCTCGGGTGACCGCGGGCCTGCCTTCGAGGCCCAGCTCAATGAACCGATCGGGCTGGCGATCGTCGGCGACACCCTGTACATCGCCGAGTGGGGCAACCACCGGATACGCCGCATCGCCCCCGACCGGACGATCACTACCGTGGCGGGTAATGGCGCCACCGAGACCGACGGCGGCGGCGGGTTCTCCGGCGATGGCGGGCCCGCCACCCGAGCCCAGCTCAACCGCCCGGTATGGGTTGCGGTCGACACCAGCGGCACCCTCTACATCTCCGACCAGTACAACCACAGGGTGCGCCGAGTCGGCCCCAACGGGACGATCACCACCGTGGCAGGTACCGGCACTTCCGGGTTCTCCGGCTACGGCGGCCCCGCCACCCGTGCCCAGCTCGCGCAACCGACCGGAGTGGTGGTCGACAAAGCGGGCATCCTCTACATCAGCGACAGCAAGAACTGCCTGGTATCGAGCATCGACACCAACAGATAACCAACCGGTGCCGCGCGGCCAGCGTGGCCGGTGGTTGCCGGTGTTCTGAGCCGCTCTTCGAAGGCCATCGGAATATCTATTACAGGGACCGGCCACAAGGATCGCGGGCCAGTGGCGGCTGGGGTTCCCCTGCCCTGTCGGGGCTCCATTCGGCTGTCTCGGTAGGCTGCCGGCTACGGCGAAGGTGACCCAAGGCGGTGGAGGTGACCGAGGTGGAGCTGGACGAGGTGGAGCTGGATGCGCTGGTCGAGCAGGCCGTCGTCGACGCCTACGGCGAGGACGAACAGCTCACGGCCTTCCACGCTGTGATCGAGGACAACCTCGCCGTTCCCTTCCAGACCACCGTCCTGGGCGTGGACGTGACCGTCACGAAGATCGACCTGCGGTCCGACAGCGGCATCGTCGCGGTCTGCACCCGGGGGAAGCACCGCCAGGTGATCGGTATCCTGGACCTGCCGCTGCCCACCCCACCCCCGGGCGGGGCCGAATGGGTCGAGGCCTACCGGCACTGGGCATCCTGACGGTGACGCGACGATGAGCACATACCAGTACTACGAGTTCCTGGCCGTCGACCGGCCGTTGACCGCACAGCAGCAGGCCGAGGTCCGCACTCTGTCCACCCGGGCCCGGATCACCGCCACCAGCTTCACCAACGAGTACCACTGGGGCGATTTTCACGGCGATCCACGCATCATGATGGAGCGCTACTACGATGCCCACCTCTACCTCGCCAACTGGGGCACCCATCGGATCATGATCCGGCTGCCCCGCACCCTCCTCGACCTCAAGACCGTCCAGCGGTACACCGTCGAGCCTCACCTGACGGCCTGGACCGCCGGGGACCATCTCATCCTCGATCTGACCAGCGAGGACGACAGCGGGGACTGGGTGGAGGGCGCCGAGGACTCCCTGTCGGCCATCGTCGGTGCCCGCGCCGAGCTCGCCGCCGGGGACCCGCGGGCTCTCTACCTGGCCTGGCTGGCCGGCTACGGGACGTGGGAACGTGACGAGGACGTCTTCGGCGACGACGAGGAGGACACCCTCGAGCCACCGGTGCCCGCCGGGCTGGGTTCCCTCACCGCGCCGCAGCGGGCCCTGGCGGATTTCCTCCGCCTCGACGCCGACCTGCTCACCAGCGCGGCCCAGGCAAGCCCGCCCCTGGCAGCGGCCAGGGACGACCCCCGCGCACTCGCCGGATGGATCCGGGATCTCCCCGCCGGTGACAAGGAGAGCTTCCTGCTCCAGGTCGCGCACGGGGACGGCGCCCGGGTCCAGCTGGAGCTGCTGCGACGTTTCCGCGGTACGCCCGACAGCGGCGGGAACGGCCGTCCCCGCCGCACGGTCGCGCAACTGCTGGACACCGCCGCGGAGATCCGGCAGGAACGCCGGCGCCAGGAGCAGGCCGCCCGCGCCGAGGGGGAGGCCCGCCGCGCGCGGGAACGCGCGCTGGCCCGGGAGAAGCGGCTGGACGCGCTGGCCGGTGACCAGGAAACGGCCTGGGCGCGTGTCGACGCGCTGATCGACGGCCGCCGGCCGAGCGACTACGACGCGGCCGTCGAGATCCTCGAGGACCTCCGTGCTGTTGCCGCACGCGCCGGCCACAGCACGGAGTTCACACAGCGGTTCGCCCTCCTGCGCCAGCGGCATGCCCGCAAGCCCAGCCTTGTCGCACGTTTCGACCGCGCCGGCCTCGCTGACACCTCCACCGGCCAGTGATCCGCAGCCCGGGTAGCCGCCACGGATCCGCTGACAGGCTCATGCCGGTGACAGGCTCATGCCGGCTCATCACCGCAGGCCCGGGTCGGGCCGGGGGGTGAGCTGCTTCGCCCGCTGGAGCTCGCCGAGAGTAGCGAACCTGT
>NZ_CAKKTL010000332.1:0-4495 GCF_920664355.1 Protofrankia sp. CiP1_Cm_nod2 | reverse complement strand
GCCGGCGGCGGTGCGGTGGCCCCGACGGCCCGGCGGCCCGCGTGGTGCCCTGGTACGGGCCGGCCGGTGGTGCGGGCGGCGCGTGGAAGGGATTCCCGGCGCCGGGCAGCCCGCCAAGGTAGTTCGCGCCGGGCCGGGCCGGGTCAGGCGGGGGGAACGCCCCCCCGTCGCTGCCGGCCGCGGCCTGCTCTTCCGCCCGCGGCGTGTTCCACGGCGTGTCCCACCAGACCCGGCCGGACGGCTCGCCCGGCCCGCCGGGACGAGGCCGGGGCTCGTTCCCGGACGACGAGGCCGTCGACGGTGGGGCCGGCGTGCCGGCCGGCCGCTGCCACGGTGAGCTGTCGGGGCTGGCGGGAGCCTGCTTCCTGTCGGCGGACGCGAAGGGCGCCGTGGGGTTCGGCGGGGTCGGGCCGCCCTGCCCCGGGCCGCCTGGCGGTGGGTCACCGCCGACGGCCGGCCGGGCCGGCCGTGTGTCGGCAACGGGATAGGGGTCGACATCCGGCACCGCCCAGTCCGGGCCGTCCGGGCCGTCCGCGACGCCGTCGTCGGATACGTGCGCGTTCAAAGATGATCCGTCCGCGAAGGTGACGAAGGGAGGCCGCGTGCTCATGGTACGAACCTTCCCCTCGCAAGCTGAGTGAATACTGAAGTACAGACAACAGTCGGCTGAGACAGGGTGCCGGACGGTGTCCGCCGCCCGACACGGCCCGCCGGCCGGCACCCCCGGGATCACGCGCCGACGGGGGCGACGACGGCAGAGTACGCAGCGTACGGCCGCGGGAGGCAGCGCGGGAACACGGCGTCGGGGAGTGCGCGGCAGCGGGGAACGCCGGTGAGGAACGCCGGTGGCGGGGAACACAGGGGAACGCCAGGGGAACACCGTGGTGAGAAACAGCGAGCCACGGTGGGAAAACGGGGGCCCGGCAGGGAACGATGCGCGCTGTCAGGATGCCGGTGCAGGTGGCGTCTCGTGTCGACAATCATAGCCGTCCCGTTCCGGACGCCCGTCCGTGTCTTTCCATGTCTTTCCGTGGCTCTTCTGCTGTTGCGTGTCCGGCCTGTTGTTCCGTCCGCCCGGAGCCCCCTTCCGGGACCCGTCCCCGTAGCGGGGGTTTTCACCATGCCGGATGCTTGCACCGCGGCGGGAACCGCGACGGGACGGGTATTGTGACCGAACCCGCTTACCATCTTCCACATCGGTCCCGTTCTCCGGTTTCCCGCTCCGCGCCCGCGTCCGCGTCCGTTCCCGGGTAGCGGGTCTCGGATTCGCCGTGACAGCCCTCAGTAGCTTCTCAGGCACGGTTCAGCCCGTTCTCACCGCGAGCGCCGACGCTGGGAGGTGTGAACCTGTCGAAACGTTTTCGGGCCGACCGCCCCGTCAGCCCGGCTGTGCCCGGACCGCCATGTGCGGTACCCGGGAGCGGCGACAGAGACAGCCCCACAGCCCCCGCCACCGGCGCGCCGTCCGTCATCCGCGCGGACGTCCCGCCGGCGCCCCCCGAGGCGGCGTCCGACGGCCCGGAGCACGCCGGCCCCGCGTACGCCGCTGCCATGCCCCCCGGGCCCGCCGGTGCTGTGCCCGCCGGTGCTGTGCCCGCCGGTGCTGTGCCCGCCGGGGGCGGGCCCGCCGGTGCTGTGCCCGTCGGCGTCCTCGCGGAACCGGGGCTCGACGCTCCCGGGAGCGCCGGCGTCCTGGCGGGAGCCCGGCCCGACGGTTCGCGGACGATCCCGTCACAGGGCGTGTTCGGAGCCGACGGCCGGGCCGTGTCCGCCGGCCGGGCCGCGGTGGTGCCACGGCCGTGCGGGACGCCGCCGGCGCGGTGGCGCCCACAGCCACTCGTCGAGGTGGTCGTCCCCGTCTACAACGAGCAGGAGGCCCTCGACGGCAGCATCCGCCGGCTGTACGACTACCTGACCCGCCGCTTCCCCTTCGGCTGGCGTATCACGATCGCCGACAACGCCAGCACCGACGCGACCCCGCTCGTCGCGCGGCGCCTGGCCGACGAGCTCGGCCGGGTCCGTGTGACGCGGCTGGAGGCCAAGGGCCGCGGCCGGGCTCTGCGGGCGGCCTGGTCGTCCTCGGACGCCGACGTCGTGGCCTACATGGACGTCGATCTCTCCAGTGGGCTGGAGGCGTTCCTGCCCCTGGTCGCGCCCCTGCTGTCAGGCCATTCGGACGTCGCGATCGGCTCCCGGCTCGTCCGCGGCTCCCGGGTCGTCCGCGGGCCGAAGCGGGAGATCATCTCGCGTTGCTACAACTCGATGCTGCGGGTGGCCTTCCACACCTCCTTCCGGGACGCCCAGTGCGGGTTCAAGGCCGTGCGGGCGGACGTGGCCCGCGCGCTGCTGCCCGCCGTCGAGAACGACCACTGGTTCTTCGACACCGAACTGCTGCTGCTGGCCGAACGCAACGGCCTGCGCATCCACGAGGTGCCGGTGGACTGGACCGACGACCCGGACTCGCGGGTCGACGTCGTGGCGACCGCGATGGAGGACATCCGCGGAATGATCCGGGTCGCGCGCCGCATCCTCGCCGGCCGGGCCGGGGTGGAGCTGCCGCCACAGGTCCGGGCCGCGCGGCTGCCTCGTAACATGGGCCGCCAGCTCAGGACGTTCGCGGCGATCGGGGTGTGTTCGACCCTCGCCTACGTCGTCGCCTACGCGCTGCTGCGCGAGGGCGGGGCGTCGTCCTTCGCGGCCAACTTCATCGCGCTGCTCGGCACGGCGGTGGGCAACACCTGGGCCAACCGGCGCCTGACGTTCGGGCAGGTGGGCGGCGAGGGGGCGCTGCGCCAGTTCGCCGAGTCCGGGGTGGTGTTCGTGCTGGGGCTCGCGGCGTCCTCCGCCGGCCTCGGGCTGCTGCACGCGCTCTGGTCGTCGTCCGGGGTTCTTGTCGAGATCGTCACCGTGCTGCTCAGCGGTGCGCTGGCCACGGTGGTGCGGTTCGTGCTGATGCGGGCCTGGGTCTTCCATCCCGCCCGCTCCCCTCGTCCTCGCGGTACCTCCACCGGGCGTCATCCGCACCGGGGGTGACCCGTCCACCGACGGGGCGCTCTGACCGGATGCCGGTGGGGGAAGCACGTGCTGGGAAGGGCTGTGACCGTGGTCGGGGAGCCGCGGTGCCGGTTCGCCGAGTGTCGGGATGCGAGTACGATTCGATCACGCAACGTCATCATATGACCGTGCGGATCCAGGCGAGTTGCGTCGCGGAAACCTGTGGCGGATACGCTTAATATCGTTGTTCCGACGACATCGGCACAACCGCCGCCGTGCGAACCTGACCGGAGGATACTCGCGTGGTCCGAGGAGGCCCCGACTCCCGGGGCGGCCGACGAGGTGATCCTCTAGTGGGCTCGCGGGGGGAGACGCGTGAAATCGCGGATGGTGACGACGAGGAGACATGGTCGCCGAACGAGCCGGCAGGCCTGTCCCGGCCCGGGCCGGACGCGTCACGGCACCCGGCGGCCGGGCTGGACGCGTCACGGCACCCGGCGGCTGGGCCGCCGCCGTCCCGGTCGGTAGCGGCGGTGGCGGAGCAGGCGGATCACAGGCCTGAGCGGCCCGCCCTCGGCCAGATGCGGGCGCTTTCGGCGAGCAGGAGCCTGGTTGCTTTCGCCACTCTGTCGAACCAGTCCACCAGGAGCGCCCAGCCCGTCGGCGGCCCCCGGTCCGGGACGTCCGCAGCCGGCGGTCCCGGACCCGGCGGTCCCGGACCCGGCGGTCCCGGGCCCGGTGGCCACGGACCCGGCGGTCCCGGACCAGGTGGTCCCGGGTCCGGTAGCCGTGGGTCTGGCGGCCACGGGCCCGCCGCGTCCCCCGCGGGCCGGGCCGGGCCGGGCCGGGCCGGTGGCAGCGCACCGGGTATGGACGCTGGTCCCGCTCCCTCACCGGTTGCCAACGGACATCTGGGGGGGAATGGTTCCGCTCCGCCCGCACCGGCGCGGCACGGGTCCGGGCCGGCTGCCGGCGATGCCCGTCGAGCCGAGGGCCATCCCGGCCGCTGGGGGGCCCGCGGGCCCGGTGGCCCTGATCCGCTTGACATGACCACCGTCGTGCAGCGTCCCGCCGAGCGGGGATTCCCCGACCAGGGCGCGGACCAGGGCGCGGACCAGGGCGCGCGTCCTCGCGGCGCGGACCCGGCCGCCCGGGGCCGGGCACCGGGCACCGGTACCGATGCGGAGCGGGGAGCGCCGCTCTACACCGGAGCGCCCACGCAGGGATACAGCCCGTTCCCGGAGCGTGGGCGGGACAGCGTCCGGCCCACGCCTGCTCCTGCCGCGCTCCGCCAGCCGGGTGCGGGGCGTCCTGGCCCCGCCGGGGCGGAACCGGTCGGCTCATCCGGACCTGTTCCGCCCCGGTCGTCCGTGGCCGCCGGCATGCCGCCGGCCGCGCAGCCGCGGTCGCCGATGCCCCCGCCCGACTCCGGGCGGGGCACTCCCCGGCCCACGCGCTCCCAGTCCGCGCCGCACGGCCGGCCCGATGCCCGGGCGTGGCC
>NZ_CAKKTL010000331.1:0-4543 GCF_920664355.1 Protofrankia sp. CiP1_Cm_nod2 | reverse complement strand
GGCCTGCCAGGCCCCTCGTACGTCCACGTCACCGGAGTCCTCCGCGCCCCCCACCTCGTCCATAGCGCAGCAGGCTGCCAGGGCCTACCTGGCGGCGCGTCCGTCGCATGACGCGTCCGCCGCCCCGGCCGGCCAGCCGGCTCAGCCGTCGGCGCCCGCGGAGGGGCCGACGCAGCAGGCAGCGCCCGCGCAGGCCCTGGTCGCTCCGTTGGTGGCGAACCCGGCCCGCCCGCCGCTCGCGTCCGCCCCCGCCAGCCGGCCGCCGGGACTCGACGACAGCTGGCGCCTGGTGTTCGGCGACGAGTTCAACGCATCCGTGCTGGACCCCGCCAAGTGGGTCACCAACGTCTGGCAGGGCGCCCAGTGCGGGGCCAACTCCGGCAACCACGGGTCGCAGAACTGCTACTCGCCGTCCGCGGTGACGCAGAGCGATGGCAATGCGCACCTGACCGCCAGCCAGACCCCCTACAACTTCAACGGCAGGATATTCCCGTACACCAGCGGCATCATCAACAGCGACCAGCAGTACTTCTTCACCTACGGTTATGTGGACGTCCGCGCCAGGCTGCCGAAGGGCAAGGGGTTCTGGCCCGCGATCTGGCTGTACAACCCGGCCTACACACTCGATGAGATCGACATCATGGAATTCATCGGTGAGGACCAGACAACCATCTTCCAGACGCTGCACACCAAGCACGGCGGTGAGAACCAGTTCAAGACCAGGCATGCGGACTGGAGCGCCGACTATCACAACTTCGCCGCCAGGTGGGAGCCGGGTGCGCTGACCTTCTACATCGACGGCGTGCAGACCGGCCGCCTGACAAACCTGGTTCCTTCGGAGAAGATGTACCTGATGGTGAACCTGGACGTGGGCGGCCCCTCCAGCTGGGGTGGTGCGCCCAACAGCGCCACCCGGTTCCCCAGCAGCGTCGACATCGACTACGTCCACATCTACCAGCAGGCCCCGTAACCGCCGACAGGGCCGCGGCGCCACCGGGGCCGGTATGGGCCCGCCGGATCGGCCGCGTCACCGCGACCGGTCGATCCGCGCCGGTCACAGGGCGGTGACGCAGCCGGCGGACTCGGCCGGCCGATCCGGCGGCCTGCCCTCCCTTCCGATTTCCTGTCACTTCTGATTTCCTGTCACCTTGGATTTCTCAGCAGGCGGGCGTGCCGAAAACCTGGGCCCAGTAGATGCCGTAATCACCGCCGCGCGCGCAGCCGACGCCGATCTGGGTGAAATCCCCGTTGAGTATGTTCCGGCGGTGCCCGGGGCTGTTCATCCAGCCGGTCATCACCTCCGCCGGGCTGTTCTGGCCGGCCGCCACGTTCTCGCCCAGCATCCGGTAGCGGTAACCGGCCGCGGCCGCACGGTCGGTCATTGTCCGGCCGTCCAGGCTGACATGGTCCATGTAGCTGTTCGCCGCCATGTCCTCGCTGTGCCGCTGCGCCGCCAGGGCCAGGCAGGCGTCCGCGGTGAGCGGGCGCTGGCCCGCCCTGCCGCGTTCGGCGTTCACCAGTGCCACGACCTGCGGGACCATGCCCCCGCTGATGTCCCCACCGGCGGCGGGTGAGGCGGCCGGCCGTGCCGGTGCAGGCGGCGGGATCACCGGTGGGCCCGCCGGCGCGGCACCGTCGTCGTCGACCTGGACGCCGAAGTCGCGGACCAGCCCGGCGAGGCCGTCGGAATAGCCCTGACCGAGCGCCCGGATCTTCCACCCGGCCTCACGCTGGTAGATCTCCGCGAGCAGCAGAACGGTCTCCTGCCGTGGCCGCGGCGGGGCGAAGCGCGCGACGGGGGCGCCGCCCCGGCCACGGACGTCCAGGACCGGCAGCGGCAGCTGTCCGAGCGTCACGCCGGTGTCGGCCGGGCTCACGGCGATGACCACCCTGGTTGCCGCGGGACGCAGCCGGGCCGGGTCGATGCTGGCGCCGTCGCCGGCCAGCCGGGCCCCGGGCGCGGACGGCTGGTTGTAGAAGACGAAGTCGCCGTCCCCGGCGACCTTCCCGTTACCACTGGTGATAAGAAGCGACAGGTCGAACGGCCCGGCCACGTGAACGGACAGGGTGCCATCCGGCAACGGCCGGTTGGCACCGGCGACCAGCTCAATCATGATCACTCCGAGTAGGTGGCTGTCGTCATCCGTGACCGGTGAATCTCAGCGAGTGAATCACGGCGGCCGGAAACCGGGCCGTCGGTCCGCCAGCATGCCTTCGATTTCTCTTATAAAGACGAATAAGTATCACGTATTGTCCCGGGCTGCGACCAAAGAATTCCCTTGATTCGGACAAAAGCGTCCGACAAGTCACATTCTGGCCGCGGCCAGGGGTGTTAGTGTCCCTGGCATGGCCGAGACGGTGTCCGCCCCTCGCGGATCCTCATCCATTCCAGATACACATCCCGCTCCAGATACACATCCCACCGCCGGCGGCAGGCCGCCGGAAACCCCGGAACCGGCGTCGGCGGTCTGTACGCCGGCAGCCCCGTCCGCTCCGGCCGCCCCGGTACGGGCAGCGGCGACACAGGCAGCACATCCCGAACCGGCGCCCACGGGCCGTGCGCCGGCGCCGATTGCCAGCACCTCGATCGGACGCTCCGTCCGGCTCTTCCGCGCCGCCCGACGCGAGCCGGTCGAGCCGGCCGGCTTCTACTCGCTGCTGGCCGCCGACTCCGTGTACCAGCTCAGCCACTTCACCACGCTGGCCGGCTCGCTCGTCCTGGACGTCGGCGGCGGCCCCGGCTACTTCCGCACCGCCTTCCGGCAGGCCGGCGCCCACTACCTCTGGGTCGAGCCGGACATCTCCGAGCTGAGCGCCGGTGGCATCGTGGAGCCGGGGCGGGTGCTCGGCAGCGCGTTGGACATGCCGTTCGCCACCGCCTCGGTGGACATCTGCTACTCGTCGAACGTCCTGGAGCACGTGCCGGACCCGTGGCGGATGTGCGAGGAGATGGTGCGGGTCACCCGGCCCGGCGGGGTGATCTTCCTGAGCTTCACCAACTGGCTCTCGCCCTGGGGCGGGCACGAGACCGCGCCCTGGCACTACCTCGGCGGCCACCGCGCGGCCCGGCGCTACGAGCGCCGCACCGGGACCCCACCGAAGAACCGCTACGGCAGCAGCCTGTTCCCGGTGGCGGTGGCCGATGCCCTGGAGTGGGCCTTACAACCATCACGGGATCGACGTCGTAACCGCCATGCCGCGCTACCTGCCGGCCTGGACCAGGCCGATCCTGCGGGTCCCGGGCCTGCGGGAGGTCGCCACCTGGAACCTGGCCATGGTCTTCCGCCGGCGCTGACCGGCCGACGGCGCCGCGGCCGTGTCCGCGGACGACTGACGGCCCGGGCACCGGCGCTACCCGGCGGCTCACGCCCGGCGGCAACCACTACCGGACCGGGCCGTCGGTGGCCCGGGCACCCGGGCCACCGGCCGACCAGCCGTCACGAGCGAGACGCCCCTGCCCTTTTCGTGCCGGGCGCCACTTCCACGCCTGGCACGAACCAGGGAAAGTAAACAAGGGAAAGTAGCCACGAAAACAGCTGCGACAGTGCGCGGCGACAAGAGCCTGCCGAAAAGGGCCCGGCGAAGAAGACCGAAGAGCGCCGGACCCGGGCCCGGCGGGCCGCGTTCACCCGCCAGCGGCCGGTGACCGTCCCGGCGGAGTCCAGCTGATTGCCGCCCCTGGCTGATTGCCGCTTCTGGCTGATTGCCGCTTCTGGCTGATTGCCGCTTCTGGCTGATTGCCGCCCCTGACCGGCACGGTTCCGCGACAGGCTCGACAGCCGGCCGGCCGTCCCCTCGCTTTCACGATTCGACAGTGTTCGGTCACGCGATTTCAGGACACATCCGTGTTGCTCGGCCGGCGTTTTCGGGGGGCCGGGGCCGCCGGCCGGACCAGCCATGATCCGACCCGGCCGTGGTCAGATCAGCCGGAGCTGGCGTCCCTGGTCCGGGCGGGCCCGGCGGGGCCGTAGCGGGCCGGAACGGCGCTCGAGCAGCGGCGCGCCCAGGCCATCCAGGAAAGGCGACGGCCGCACCTCGGACACCTGCCGGCCACGGCGGGCCGCGTGGGTGAGCACAAGCTGCTCCCGGGCCCGGGTCATGCCCACGAACAGCAGCCGCCGCTCCTCCTCGTCACTGTCGTCGCTGTCACTCCTGGTGAGTCCGCCGGCCCCGCTCGTACCGGCGACCACGCCGGACGGGGACGTGCCCGCCCAGCGCAGCGGCAGCAGGCCGTCCTCGCAGCCGATGATGACGACGAACCCGAACTCCAGCCCCTTGGCGGCGTGCAGCGTCAGCAGGGAGATCCGGTCCGCCCGGGGGTCGAAGGTGTCGACCTCCGCACCGAGCGCGATCTCCGAGCGGAAACGCTCCAGGTCGTCGCCGCACTCGGTGGCCAGCGGGGTCAGGACGTCCAGCGCGTACCGGACCTCGGCCTCGCTCGGCGGTCCGGCCGGAGGCTGCGGCGCGGACCCGCCCGGCGGCACCGGCCCGCCCCGGGTGCCCGGCGCTGTCCCGGACGGGCTGCCGGAGGATGCCGCCGTGC
>NZ_CAKKTL010000330.1:4007-5134 GCF_920664355.1 Protofrankia sp. CiP1_Cm_nod2 | reverse complement strand
GGGGCGACGGTCTGCGATGATTGGTTGTGGCGTTGTGTAGTCGCGGGCCGGTCCAGGAAAAGGGGCGCACCCGCCAAGTTGAGCTTCGCGACGCGCGAATTCGGCCAGTCGTCTTCCAGCGGGCAACAACTACAGCATATAGCTGCTGGGGTCAGAAATAATTATGGGACAGGCCGCATACAATTTCGGCCTTCCGTAATCGAGGTGTTTGAGACCGAGACTTCGGCACCTGCGTCGCAGGGATTACTTGTCACCAGTTCGGGTCGAGGCTGAATACCGCTTCGTGGTCGGCCATCCACCGGTCGAACTCGTCCATCGTCGTGAAGATCGGCTGGCCGCCGAAGGCCCGGGTCACCTCGGCCAGCTCGACCAGGGCCTGCGCCGGGTCGGCGGTCGTCAGGGCAGCCTGGGCTCGTGCCGCCGCGGCAGCACGATTTCGGCAACGTAGGCGTTGCGCTCTTCTCCCAACGCCAGAGCGGCGTTGCCGAGCGCGGTGGCGGTAGCGGCGGTCGTCATCAGCTCACGTTCGAGGAGTCGCAGCCGAGGTTTCGCAACACCGTCGGCACGCGCGGCGACAATCGCCGTCTGGAGCCCCTGGACGACCACAATGCCGGCAACCTGACCGGCGAAGGCGCCCACCAGGCCACCAATCACGGGTATCGGGATGACGGTCTGCCCGACAACCCCACCGGCCCAGACCAGGCCGGCGCTGGTCGTGACCGTGGCGCTGCGGGCTGCGAACTCACCGGCGTCGATCCGTCCCCGAGCCAGATCGAACCCTGCTTCGGCCACGCCGTACGTCGCGCCGGCCAGCACCATCGGCAGGCTGCCACCACCGAACACCTCCGGCAGCAGCCCGGCCCGGGCCGCGACCCGCACCGTCTGACCAAGACCGGCCAACGCCCCGGAGCGGGCGGCATTACGAGCCGCGCTTCCGACGGCGGTGAGAGCGGCGACCCCGGCCGACGTCTCGCCCGCACGGACCCGCGCCGCGGCCTCGACCGCCCCGACCACGCTTCCGATCAGCGCGGCGCCGGCCGCCCCGGCCAGGCCCGCGGTGACAACCTCGCGCCCGGCCGCCTCCGCGACCTGGACGTTTGCCCAACGCCCGGGATGCTGCGCCGCCC
>NZ_CAKKTL010000330.1:1774-3853 GCF_920664355.1 Protofrankia sp. CiP1_Cm_nod2 | reverse complement strand
GGTGCGCCTCACCCAGGCTGATGCCGCGGCCACGCACCGACCCGTGGTGGAGCCGGTCGGTGAGATGGGCCCGGGTATCGCGGTAGTCGTCGAACCGCAGCCCTTCCGGTGGCATCCGCAACCGCCGGTCCAGCAGATTGTCCACGGCGGCGAGCTTGTCGGTCGCCACCAGCCGCTGCATGCCGGTGTAGCCGGGACGGGCCAGTGCATGCGCCGTGGCCGCCGGCCGGTTGAACAGCTTGGCCTGCGCCTCGGCGACCAGCCGGCCACCGTCACGCAGCCGCACATCCGCCGACGCCGTCTGGGAACCACCGGCGGCCCACTGCGTGACCTCGGCCCGCACCGACGCCCCGGCCCGAATGGCATTGCGGTTGAACGTCAACGCGTGCATGACCTCGAACAGATGCCCGGCCCGCTGCGGGTTGCCGTGGTTGGCATACCGCTCGGCCAGTCGCCGCACCGTGGCCCGGGCGTCCAACGTCGCCAGTGTCTCCGCGGCCGCCCGCCGGGTAGCGTGATCCACGTAGGCCCGGACGGCCGCGTCCACACCACCGGGCAGCAAGCCGCCGCCAGACGGAAACCTGGAGCTGACGGGCTGTTCAGCTTCGATCCCGCTCATGCCGCGGCCGGGCCGATGTCGCCCAGGCGCCGCCAGGCGTCGTCGACCACCTGTTGAGACAGATCAGTGACCATGCCGTCCTCATCGGTGAGCGGCGTGCTCATCACGGTGACCGTGGTACTGGCCAGGCTGACGAGCACCGCGACCAGCCGACGCTGCTCCGGCGGATAGGTGGCGTAGTCGTCGTTGGTGGCGAGCTGTTCCTCCAAGGCGGGCAACCGCTCCAGAATGGCCGCGTACAGGCCGCTGAGGACATCCCGGATCTGTTCGCTGCGCCCGCACACGGCATCCGCCACCGTTTCGGCGAGCCGCAGCTCGGCATCGGCCTCGTCAAGCCGGCCCGCGGTCTCCTGCTGATCCTTGCGGGCCTTGCGTCCCCGCCACTCCAGAACCCCGCCGAGGACACCCCCGAAAGCGAGCACCACCGGCGCCGCCACGATCGCGCCCAGCACCGTCGTACCGGCAGCCACCCCACCGCCACCGGCAGCCAGCGAACCGCCACCAAGCCAGGCCAGGATCGCGCTGGTCGCCGCCGCCCCGGACAGACCGGAGATCGCCGTCCCGGTCGACGCGGTCGCCAACGCCCCCACCGCGGCGAACGTGGCAGCCCCGGCCCCCGCCCCGGCAGCGGCGCCAGCCGCCGCGCCACCGGCCACCGCACCGACCACCTCCACGGCGCCCACCCGCACCTCATGCAGGTCAACGTCCGGAAGGTCCGCGCACGGAAGAGCGTCGATCACGGCCAGCTCGGCCAGATCAACGCTCTTCAGCCGGCCGAACACATCCCGGAACGGCACCAGGGCACCGTCGTACATCTCCCGGCGAACCTTCTCCAAGAGCCTGGTCTCGGCCGCCATCCGCCGGGCCAGCCGTTCGTGCCGGGCGGTCAAAGCCTCATGGGCACGCTTGTTGTCCTGCGCCAGCCTGGCCGCGTCGACGATGGCGATACCCACAAGCAACCCCCCGTTGCCGTCCCCTGCCGCTGCCGCCGTGCCTCTCCCAGCCGGGCGGCGGCCGCCACCGGCAGCGGATCCTGATTTGCCACGGTTCCCCGTAACCGTGCACGAGGGAGCATATGGTACGCAGTGGCCGGTCCGGTGCGGAGCGTGGGATGCCCACACGCGAGACCGTGACCTCGCTCCGCACGCTGGACGGGTTGCGCCTGGCTGCCACACCGACCACGCCGGATGCGGTCAGCGGCCGAGCCGCGCCCTCCGCCGTCGCATGGGCCACCGAAGCCGGCCTCGACCCTGACCCCGCCGCCGTGGCCGCCGCCCTGGACACCACCAGCACCTACGCCGAAGACGCGCTCTTCCAGTTCCTGGCCACCCTCGGCCTGCCAGACCCTCCTACCGAAGACGACTTCTGACCGCATCCACCCCGAGACCGGCACAGGGTCACAACCGCGGGCTGCCCGGGGCGGGTGGTTGATGGCGGTGAGTGGCTTCTTGAGGCCACCG
>NZ_CAKKTL010000330.1:0-1354 GCF_920664355.1 Protofrankia sp. CiP1_Cm_nod2 | reverse complement strand
GGCGGCAGCCTGGGCGCTGGGGACGGTGTTCGTCCGGTTCTGCGAGGACAACGGGCTGATCGGCGAGCCGTTCCTCGCCGGCCCGACGACCGCCCGGCTCACCCTGGCCGAGGAGCGGACCGAGGAGTTCTACCGGCGCAATCCCGACAAGACGGCGCGTGACTGGCTGCTGGCCGGCTTCGACGCGATCGCGACGGTGCCGGTCGGCGCCGGCCTGTTCGACCGGCGGCACAACGCCCTGTTCCAGATCCCGCTCTCCCACGACGCCGCCAAGGACCTGCTCACCTTCTGGCGGCGGCGCACCGAGGCCGGCGCCCTGGTCCACGACTTCACCGACGATGCCTGGGACACCCGCTTCCTCGGCGACCTCTACCAGGATCTCTCCGAGGATGTCCGCAAGAGGTACGCCCTGCTCCAGACCCCGGAGTTCGTCGAGGAGTTCATCCTCGACCTGACCCTGACCCCGGCGCTCGAGGAGTTCGGCCAGGAAGTCGAGGACCTGAAAAACTTCAAGCTGATCGACCCGACCTGCGGCTCCGGCCACTTCCTGCTGGGCGCCTTCCACCGGCTGCTCGCCGAGTGGGAGAGCAAGGCGCAGGAACTCGACGTGTTCGAGCGGGTCCGCCTCGCCCTGGACGCGGTCCACGGCGTGGACATCAACCCGTACGCGGCGGCGATCGCCCGGTTCCGGCTGGTCATCGCGGCGCTGCGCGCCACCGGGCTGACCACGCTGGACGCGGCCGCCGGCTACACCTTCCCGCTGCACGTGGCCATCGGCGACTCTCTGATCAAGCACCGCCAGCTCGGCCTGTTCGACGAGGAGCGCGACGCACTCGCCGAGTTCGCCTACGCCACCGAGGACCTCACCGACCACCCCGGCATCCTGGAGGAAGGCCGCTACCACGCCGTCGTCGGCAACCCGCCGTACATCACCGTCAAGGACAAGAAGCTCAACGTGCTGTACCGCGACCTGTACAGCGCCTGCTCGGGCAAGTACGCCCTGTCCGTCCCGTTCGCGCAGCGCTTCTTCGAGCTGGCGAAGCACGCGGATCTAGAGGGACGCGGTGCCGGCCGCATAGGCCAGATCACCGCGAATTCGTTCATGAAACGCGAGTTCGGCAAGAAGCTGATCGAAGAATTCTTCGCTCGTACAGTCGAGCTCACGCACGTTATCGATGCATCCGGGGCATATATTCCCGGTCATGGGACACCAACCGTCATCTTGGCGGGACGACGCAATCGCTGGACACGACCTGAAACCGTGAGAGCCGTTTTGGGAATCAGAGGGGAGCCATCCGCCCCAAACAATCCAAGCGAATCTTTCGTCTGGCGGGCAATCCTCGATCAGGTGGAC
>NZ_CAKKTL010000329.1:0-4575 GCF_920664355.1 Protofrankia sp. CiP1_Cm_nod2 | reverse complement strand
CATCGGTCCCGGTCCCGGTGCCCGTCCCGGTCCCGGTGCCGGTGCCGGGCGCGGCGGGCCGCGGGCCCGGCGGCACGTTGGGCGGTTCCGCGGACGCCATGGCGAAACGGCCTTTCCCCGCCCGTTTGGCCTCGTACATGGCGTTGTCCGCGGCGCACAGGAAATGTTCGGGCCGCGCGACGGCGAGCGTCGAGGGCGCGATACCGATGCTGGCGTCTACCTGGACCGCCGAGGCACCCACCATGACCGGGATACGCACCAGCTCGATGATCCGACCGGCGGCCGCGGCGGCGGACACCTCGTTCGCGCCGCGCAGCAGGACCCCGAACTCGTCACCGCCGAGCCGGACCGCCAGGTCACCGTCCCGCAGGGTCTGGACGAGCCGCTCCGCGACGGCCCGCAGGACGACGTCCCCGGCGTCGTGGCCGTAACCGTCGTTGACGGGCTTGAAATGGTCGAGATCGACGAACAGCACCACGAACGGCGCGCCGCCGGCGCGGAAGGCACGGCCCGCCTTCTCCAGCTCGCTCATGAAGACCGCCCGGTTGGGCAGACCGGTGAGCAGGTCGTGGGACGCCTGGTAGCTCAGCCTGTCCTGCAGGTCCTTGCGCTCCCCGACCTCGTGGCAGGTCACCAGCACACCGGCGAGCTCGGGATGGCTGGTGAGGTCGCTGGCCTCCAGGTCGAACCAGCGCGGCTGGCCGGCGGCGGTGGTCAGCCGCACGTCGAAGACGGTGCCCCCGGCCGGGTCGGCCAGCAGCCGCCGGATCCGGGCCACGTCGGCGGGGTCGGCGAAGTCGGTCAGCACCCGGCCGAGCCAGGACGCCGCGTCGTAGCCGAGCAGGTCACGCACGGCGGGGCTGACAAAGGTCATCCCGTGGTCGTCCCCGACGACCACGATGATGTCCCGGACCCCTCCGAGCATGGTGTGCAGCCGCGCCCGGGCCCGCCGGGCGGCCCGTTCGCGGCGCAGCCCGAACACGACCAGCCCGCCGACGCAGACCGCCAGGACGGCCAGCAGCGTCAGGTCCCCGTGGCGCCCCGCGGTCCGCAGGTCCGCGAACAGCCGCGCGGTGGGCTGCTGGAAGAGCGTGACGTATCCGGTCGTGGCCTGCTTCTCGGCGACGTTGACCACCTGCTCCCCGGCGCCGCCCGACAGCCACGTCCGGACCGTGCCCGGGACCAGGCCGTCCAGCTCGCGCGGTTCGACCAGCCGCCGGCCCCGCAGATCCCGCTTCCAGCAGGCAGCCGCGACACCGCTCGCGTCGACGTCGCACAGGCTGCCCGACACGCTGTCGAGAGCGGCGAACTTCTCGCTGCTCTCCCGGGCCGCCCCCTCGTCGACGACGCGCACCAGCACCGCCCACGGGCGCGGCGCGCCCACCGGCACGACCGTGGCCCGCACCGGCATGCCGTCGAGGAGGAACACCGGCGACATGGCCGGCTGCCCGGCCAGCGCCGCCGTCCAGGCGGCGCCGAGATCGGTGGCCGTCACCCGCGGCCCGTCCGGGACGGCGGCCAGCGGGGTGCCGTCGACGCTGACGAGGGCGGCCAGCAGGCTGGTGTCACCGACCGGCCTCATCGCCAGCTGCGCCAGCATCCGGCGGTTGTGGGCCGGCTGGTCGGGCGCGAAGGAGAAGCTGGCGACCAGCGCGCCCATCCGCCGTGGGTCGGACGTCCGGGAGGCGTTCTCCGCGACCCGTTCGACGAGCCGGGTGCGGTCGGACAGCCGCTGTCGTTCGCCTTCGCGCAGACCCGCATGCCGGACCACCAGCGCCAGCGCCCCGAGCGCGATCACCACCGCCAGCCCGACGAGCAGCGGGGCGGACCGCCGTAGCCGCCCGCCATCTGCGTCACCGGCGAGGGCGGACGATCGTTCGACGAACGCCGGACACTCGCCCGGCACCGAAACTGTGCGAATGGCCTTTATCCCTCATCGTAATCGGTTGCCGTCACGGAAGAAGTATGCAAACAAGGCCGGAAGACCCGTCGTACGGCGGGTCGGTACCGGTACTCACGGCCCCTCGGGCCCGGCGCGCGAAAATCATGATCACGCAACCTCTGGTTCCGTCACCAGCAGGCCTCCGTCCGCGCGAAAAACATGATCGCGCGCGGCCTTTGGACGACTGGGAGAGCATCGTTCCAGCTCTTGTCACATCTCGGACAGTCACCCCCTGGCGCCACACCTACGGACAGATGTAACAAAAATGATAGTTGTGGACACTCGGTAGTAAGAACGCCCATGAGTGGGACGTCCGGTCCACGGGTGACGGCCGGCCAGCCGGCCGGAACGGGCAGGTGGCGGAGCATGTTTCCGGCACGCTCGAGGTCCCTCCACCGTGGGCAGTCCCATCACCGACAGCCACACGTGTTTCCCGCGCGCTCGAGGTCCCTCCCGAATCCTCTGGCCGGCTCTCCGGAGCCGGGACCACTGGGCCGGCCAGGAGGCCCGGCGGCCGGCCCCGACAGCCGCGACGGGCTGGCGGATCCGACGACCGGCAGCCCGGCAGCCCGGCAGCATCCCAGGTGAGGATCGACAGCCCGACAGGGCCGGGCGGCCCGGCGGGTCCGCCGGAGCCTCGGCCGCGAGGCCGTCGGATCCGTTCCAGCGGGCCGGCCCCGCCGGAACGGCCGGCCTGGCCGGCCCGGCCGGCACCCGGCCGCGCCGGCGGATGAGCGTACCGGCACCGGCCTCGCCGGGGAGCCGCCGGCCGCCGAACCAGCGGCATCGTCCACGCGTGAGGAGCACGACGACGATGCCCGACGACTACAACTAATGACTAAGAGTAACCGGAACATGAGACGGAAACGCTCGCCCGGCGTGCCGCGGCAGCCACTTCGCCCCGGTGGGCCACGTCGTCGAGCTTGTCCAGCAGGCGGTCCCAGACCTGGCGCGGGATGTCGTGCCCCATGCCGTCGACCTCCAGCAGCTCCGCGGACGGGATGGCGGCGGCGGTCAGGCGCCCGCTGGCCACCGGGATCAGCGGGTCGTTCGTCCCGTGCACGATCAGCGTGGGGATCTCCAGCCGGACGAGGCCGGGCGTCAGGTCCCCCGCGGCCAGGACCGCGGTCAGGTGCCGCGCGGTCCCGTGCGGGTCGTACCGACGCTCCCAGGCCAGCCCGGCCCGCCGCCGTATCCACTCGCGGTCGGGGGAGAACTCGGCCGATCCGATGATGTTGTGAGCACGCTCGGCCCCGTCCACGTACGCTTCCCGGCTCGCCACCATCGGGCTGAGCACGACAGCGGCGGCGTCCCGGGCGGCACGCCCGGCACCGCGGCTGCCGATACCGGCCGAGACCGAGGTGAGGCTGCGTACCCGCGCCGGGAAGGACAGCGCCACGATCTGGGCGATCATGCCGCCCATGGAGCTCCCGAAGATGTGCGCGGACCGCCAGCCGAGGGCGTCCAGCAGGCCGGCCGCGTCGGCCGCCATGTCGTCGAGGGTGTAGGGGGCGGCATCGGCGTTCCCGGACATCGCGGCCACGAGATCCGGCTGCCCCAACTGGTCGAAATGGGTGGAAAGACCGACATCACGGTTGTCGTACACAAGAACCTGAAAACCGCGGCGCACCATCGCCCGAATAAGATCAGGATGCCAGCCGACGAGCTGTTGGCCCAGCTCACCGATCAGGACGAGCGGCAAGCCACCGGAGTCGCCATGCAGCTCGTATGCGATTTCGATGCCATTGGCCTGAACCGTACCCATAGACGGAAGGTAGCGAGCGTTAGCCGCTGGCGCTCGTAATCCGTGAACTCCACCCACAGGTCACCTATTCGGGTGACGCTGAACACGTTTCGGAGCGCGGCGGGGCCTCGGCCGGCCAGCGGACCGGCCAGCCTGCTGGCCAGCAGGCTGGCCAGCAGAGCGGCCGTCGCCCCGGCAGCGTAGCCAGCAGCGGCCCGCACCCAGGGCGCGGCACCCACCACCCACCCGGCGAGGCCCGTATCGCGGCGCCGCCGGCGTCCCACCAGGAACCCGTCATACAAGGGAACTTCCGGAACAAAGGGAGCAAAAGCGCGGAAAACCGCCGGGGCGCCGGCGCGAAGGGACGCCAGAATGGCGGCGCGTCGGGGTGGGCATCGTCGGCACCGACCAGCACGTGTCATCGCGGGAATCCACTTTCCGACGCGGTGTCATGAAGTGCGAAAATCCGCGGGACGGCGGCCGCCCGGGAGGAGCCGGCCGCCGGTACCGGTTACCTGCGGAAGCCTCCGGCACGCCGGCGCCGCGACGTCTCCAGATCGACGCGAGCCGCGTGGACGGCCAGCCGGGCTCGTTCCACAAGAACATCCCGATGGGACGAACCGGGTGCGGGTGCGGGTGCGGCGTCGGCGGCGCCCGCGGCCAGCGCCTCGATCAGGTCCGCTGCCAGTACGGCGATCTGGTCGGCAAGAGCATGGTCGGCCAGGCGTGGTGGGGCGACCCCCCGGGGAAGCCCGGATCCCGCCTCACGACCCAGGTCAGCGAGTTCGACGGCCAGCGCACGCACCCGGTCGGCGCGGGTGCCGGCGCCGCGCCCGGCTGCCGCTCCCGCCCCGCCGGCGCCCGCCCCGGAGCCGGGCCTGGGCACGGG
>NZ_CAKKTL010000328.1:0-4622 GCF_920664355.1 Protofrankia sp. CiP1_Cm_nod2 | reverse complement strand
GCCGGTTGCCTGCCGAGGGCCGGTCGCCGGTCGCGGGCAGGCGGACGGCCCGGGACGGAAGGCCGCTCGGGCGCACGGGCCGCGACCGGGCTCCGCCCGGCCGGCCGGGCGGCGTACGTCGGCGCCGAGGTCCGCATAGGTGCGTGGATCCACCTGGGCCGGGAGTTCGAGAGATCGTTCACAGGGCGGGCCCGAGGGTCCCCATGGGTGCGCGAGGCCCCAGGGGTGTGGGCCCCGGCGGCCGGGCAGGCATCCGGGACGCCACGAGGCTGGCCCGTCGTCGTGTCCGTCCCAGCCGGGCCGGGCGAGGCGCCGGCACGTCGTACCAGCCGTGCCCGCCGGCTCCGTCGGCCGGCCCCGTCCAGCAGTTCCGTCCAGCAGTTCCGCCGACTGGCCGTATCCGCCGGCCGTGTTCTCGTCACCGGTCCGCCGGGCATGCGCAGATGCGGGCATGTGGGCATGTGGAGATGGTTGTGACCGTTGTTTGTCCGCCGCCGTCCATCCGCCGTTGTTGTGACATCGGGTGTCACAGGTGCCGGTAGTTGTTCCGCCGTTCCGGCCCGGCCGGCGGTGTACGGCTTGTGGCCGGATCCGGGTGTGCAGTGAGCGAGGTAACGCGGCCGTCGCCGTAGCGGGCGCCGAGATCGTGCCGGGTTCGATCGGAATAGTGGGTATTGCGATCACTGTGATCGCGGTGTCGACCACCACAAAAGCAGGCGTCCGGCACCGGATCCGGGTGATGATGGTGGCTGGCTCCGGGCATACGAGACCGGCCGCCGCGGCAGGAGCAGTCTCCACCGGGACGGGCGTCTTCAGTAGGCTCGGGCCGGCTTCCCTTTTCTTCGAACTTACGAACGTTCGGCCCTGACCACCGATCTCATATCCGACTGGACGGACTGTGGATCTCTTCGAGTATCAGGCGAAGAAGCTGTTCGCCGACCACGGCGTGCCTGTGCCCAGCGGCAAGGTCGCCACGACCCCCGACGAGGCACGCGGCATCGCAACTGATCTTGGTGGGCGTGTCGTCGTCAAAGCGCAGGTCAAGACCGGCGGCCGCGGCAAGGCCGGTGGCGTGAAGGTCGCCGACGGCCCGGACGACGCCACCGCCAAGGCATCGGCAATCCTCGGGATGGACATCAAGGGCCACACGGTCCACGCGGTCCTCGTGGAGCAGGCGAGCGACATCGCCGAGGAGTACTACGCCTCCTTCCTGCTCGACCGGGCGAACCGGACCTTCCTCGCCATGTGCTCCCGCGAGGGCGGGGTGGAGATCGAGGAGGTCGCCGCGACCAAGCCGGAGGCGCTCGCCCGCATCCCGATCGACCCGCTGGTCGGGGTCGACGCCACCGTCGCCCGCCAGATCGCGGTGGCGGCGAAGCTGCCGGAGGCCGCCCTCGACGGTGCCACCGAGCTGCTGGTGAAGCTGTGGGAGGTCTTCGTCCGCGCCGACGCCACCCTGGTGGAGGTCAACCCGCTGATCCTCACCGGCGACGGCCGCGTGGTCGCGCTGGACGGCAAGGTCAGCCTGGACGAGAACGCCTCCTTCCGCCACCCCGGCCACGCCGCGTTCGTGGACGTAGCCGCGGTGGACCCGCTGGAGCAGCGGGCCAAGGAGAAGGACCTCAACTACGTCAAGCTCTCCGGGCAGGTCGGCATCATCGGTAATGGTGCCGGTCTGGTCATGTCGACCCTCGACGTGGTGACATACGCCGGTGAGGAGTTCGGCGGGCAGCGCCCGGCCAACTTCCTCGACATCGGCGGCGGGGCGTCCGCGGAGGTGATGGCGGACGGTCTGTCGATCATTCTGAGCGACCCGGCGGTCAAGAGCGTGTTCGTGAACATCTTCGGCGGGATCACCGCCTGTGACGCCGTGGCCAACGGCATCGTGCAGGCGCTGAAGATCGTCGGTGACATCACCACCCCGCTGGTCGTGCGGCTCGACGGCAACAACGCCGAGGAGGGCCGGCGGATCCTCCGCGAGGCCAACCTCGACGTGGTCAAGCCGGTGGACACCATGGACGGCGCGGCGCGGCTCGCCGCCGAGCTCGCCGCGGCCGCGGCCGCGGCCTGAGCGGACGGGAAGAGGCTTCCGACAATGGCAATCTGGCTGGACGAGACGTCCAAGATCCTGGTTCAGGGCATCACCGGCTCCGAGGGGCGCAAGCACACCGCCCGGATGCTGCGCGCCGGCTCGAAGATCGTCGGCGGCACCAACCCGAAGAAGGCGGGCACCGAGGTCGAGGGTGTGCCGGTCTTCGCGACGGTGGCCGAGACGATCGAGAAGACCGGCGCCAACGTCTCTGTGGTGTACGTCCCGCCGGCCGGGACCAAGGCGGCCGCCATCGAGGCGATCGACGCGGGCATCCCGCTCGTGGTGGTCATCACCGAGGGCGTGCCGGTACACGACACCACCGAGTTCTGGGCGTACGCGAAGTCCAAGGGCAACGGCACGCGGATCATCGGGCCGAACTGCCCGGGCATCATCAGCCCGGGCCGGTCGAACGCGGGCATCATCCCGGCCGACATCACCCCGCAGGGCCGCATCGGCCTGGTCAGCAAGAGCGGCACCCTGACCTACCAGATGATGTACGAGCTGCGTGACTTCGGCTTCTCCACCGCTGTGGGCATCGGCGGTGACCCGGTCATCGGCACCACCCACATCGACGCGCTCGCCGCGTTCGAGGCCGACCCCGACACCGACGCGATCGTGATGATCGGTGAGATCGGTGGTGACGCCGAGGAGCGGGCCGCCGCCTACATCGAGGAGCACGTCACCAAGCCGGTCGTTGGCTACGTCGCGGGCTTCACCGCGCCGGAGGGCAAGACGATGGGCCACGCCGGGGCGATCGTGTCCGGGTCGTCCGGGACGGCGCTCGCCAAGAAGGAGGCCCTGGAGAAGGCCGGGGTGCGGGTCGGCAAGACCCCGTCCGAGACCGCCCGGCTCATGGCCGACGTCGTGCGCTCCCTGTAGCCGCTCGCGGAACCCGCCCCGCGCGGGATCCCGTCCCCACCGGCTGTCGTTTCCGGCGCCGCATGACGGCGGGCCCGTCGCGGTGGCACCGTTTCCGGACCGGGTGTGGCGAGTCGTTTCCGACGGTCGGCCACGCCCGGTTGTTTTTTGTGTACCCCGTGCGTTGCCGGTGGCGGGCGGCCCGGTGCTGTGGACGTTTCCAGGGTCCTTTCCCGGACATGATCGTGTCGTTCCGGCGGACAGGAGCTACGGTGTCAGGGATGAGTCCGTCAGGTCACCGCTGATCGCTGAAGTGGGGTCGTCCCGTGACACGTGTAGCCGGCCGAGACATACCGAACAACGACCTTGGCGTCCTGGTTGCCGGCGTCGTCCTGTTCATCGCGTCGTTATTCAACTGGTTCTCCGTCAGGGTGTTCAGCGGGGCCAGCAGCGGGGAGAACGCGTGGGGCGTCGGTTTCCTCGCCTATGGTGGTGTCGAACTCGGGCTGCTCGCCGCCGCGCTGGTGGCGGTGCGGCTCTTCACCCGCGTCCAGCTGCCGGCGGTCGGCGTTGACTGGGCTCTGATCCTCGCGGGTGTCGCGGGCCTCGGCACGGTCCTGATCTTCTTCAAGCTGGCGCTGGGATACCACGAGACCGACCGGGCGTTCGGGCTGTGGCTCGGGTTCGTCGCGTCCATCGCCATCACGGTCTTCACCGTCCTGACCGCTGTCGCCGGCGGGCACACGCTGCCACGCGGCGGCCACCGGGACCGCCCGCCGAACCCGATACCTCCCGCCCCCGGGTACGACGCGTACGGCCAGCCCCTCTCGGGCGGGTACGGCCAGCCGGGCTCCTACGGCCAGCCACCCCAGGCCGGTGGGTACGGGCAGCCGGGCGGCTACGGCCAGCCGCCGCAGGCCGGCTACGGTCAGCCGCCGCAGGCCGGTGGGCACGGGCAGCAGGCCTACGGCGGCTACGGCCAGCCGGGCTCCTACGGCGGCCAGCCCCCGCAGCCCGGCGAGGGCCAGCCGCCCCACGGCCAGCCCGGCCGGTAGGGCCCACCCGGGCTTGGCTTCCCGCGCCCGGCCGGCACGGCCTGGCCGGGCACGGGCCCTCCTGGCGGATGCCCGGCCCCACAGCCGGGCCGACTCCCCGTCACGTCCGGAAATGTCCGACCCCTCCTCTATGATTCGAACATATGTTCGCCAACGGGGAGGTCGTCATGGCTGTCAGCACCGCGCGGCTGCGGGCCGAGTCCAGGCGTCTGCGAGCGCTCGGGTGGTCCTACCGGCGGATCGCCCTGGAATGGCAGCGCCGGTACCGGCTCAACGCCCGGGTCGCCTTCCGGCTCGCCCACGGCTGGACGCAGGAGGAGGCGGCCCGGCGCTGGAACGCCCGCTGGCCCGGCGACGACGCGCCGAAGACGGGCAAGTCCTTCTCCTACTGGGAGGTCTGGCCCGCCCGCGGCGGCCGGGCCCCGTCGACCCGGACGCTCCACCGGCTGGCCGAGCTGTACCTGTGCCGTCCTGGCGACCTTCTCGACGGGGACGACTTCGGCCGTCTCGACACGGGCCGCGACGAGGTCCCGCGAGGCCGCGGGACCGTGTGCGGGCCCGCGGCCGCCCCGGCGCGCCCCGGCCGGCTGGTCCCCGTCCCGCGCGAACACCGCGCC
>NZ_CAKKTL010000327.1:0-4660 GCF_920664355.1 Protofrankia sp. CiP1_Cm_nod2 | reverse complement strand
GGCTACGTTGTGGGGGTGGCGGGGAGGACGTAGCCCAGTTTTCGGAGGGCGGCGCGGAAGTCGGCTTCGTGCTGGACGGGGACGGCGATATGGCGGTCCCCCACCGGCTGGCAGAACCGGCGGAGTTTGCGGTCGGTGGTGATGAGGGCGGCCACCGCGGGGTCGGCGCATTCGACCACCCGCGCGAGGCCGAAGTCGCGCAACTGGCCGACGCGGGCCGTGGTGTCCTCGAAAAGCCTGGTCACGGTGGCCGGTACGGCGTGGCCGGCATGGTTGGCGTGGTTGGCGTGGTCGTCGAGAAAGCGCCGCAGCTCCTCCAGCGGGCGGCCGGCGTCGACCGCAGCCAGCAGCGACGTGAGGCTCAGCGACCAGACACGGTCGGACGAACGCTGCGCGTAGGCGTCCAGCAGGAGCTCGTCGGCGGGCCTCACCGCACCGGTGGCCACAATATCCAGATTCGGCAGGACCTTGAGCTCCAGGCCCGCTCCGCCGCCGCTTTCCGGCTCCGGCTCGTACCGCTCGGCCAGCCCGAGGACGTATGCGCCGAGCGCGTTCAGCCGGACGGCGTACAGGCCGTCATAACGGCTGAGATAATCCAGGCCGTCGGCGCCCCAGTTCGCGTGGAAGTCGTCACGGGCGTCGACCGGATCGCCGTATTCGAGGTCGAACAGGCCGAGCGTCCCCGCGTATTCGAACAGCAGGCACAGGGTGTACCGGCCTTCCAGCAGCGGCCAGTCGTGGAAGCCGTCGTATCCCAGGCTGCCGTACTGCGGATCCTCGAGGTACAGCTTCCAGACGTCGCGCGCCACCGTGAACGGGGGGCCCTCGCGCCGCATCCGGGTGAACAGCTCGTCCACCTTGACCCACTCCCCGGGCGGGCAGGCCGCGAGCGCCACGGCGACAGCCTTGCGCCGTGGGCCCGCCGCGGTCAGCGCCCGGGCCGAACGCTGGCCCTTGATCGCTTCAATCCGGCTCATCTCGTCGATCACGGCATGGCCGGCCCAGCGCCGCCAGAGGTGACGGATCGTCTCCGCGGCGGGCTTGGCCAGCGCCGTCCGGCCCCGCGCGGTCAGCTGCAGCCGTCCGCCGACGACCTCGGCCAGGCCACCCGCCTGCACCAGCAGCGGCCACGCGAACGCGGCGATCGGCTCCTCATGGTAGAAGTCCCCGCCGGTGAGGACGCCGGTGACGGCGGCGACGGTCGCGGCCGCCGGCCGCTGCGTCTTCTCGCTGCACCGCAGCTTGCCGACCGCGCACAGCCGCAGGACGGCGAGCACGTCGGCAGCCGCCTCCCACGCCCTCGGGCGAACGGTCGGCCCGCCCGTTCCCGGCGAACCGTCCGTCGGCGCGTTCACGTCCTGTAGCACCGTCATACCCGCTAACTGTAGAACCGTGTCGGCAGGCGGACTCGACCGGCACGGTCCCGCGGCGTCGCACGGAACCATCCACCGGCGCGGGCCGCCATCGGGTCGCCACTGGATGAGGCCGCGGCCACGCGCGGGACATCCGTCAGCGTGGATCGGCGACCCGGATCGACGACGCGGATCGACGACGCGAACCGGCGGTACGGATCGGCGGTACGGCCCGCTGGGCGCGATGCCCGCCCGGCGAGAAGCGCTCCGGCCGTGTTCCGGCGAGCCGGCCGCGTCCTGGATGGCATGTCCGGAACACGACTTCTCCGGTGCCGGGGATCCGGTTCGCCGCCTCGTCATGGGTGCCGAGAATGAGCGGTCGGAGCCGACCGCGCTGTGAGGTGTGTCATGCCCTCTTCGGGATCGTTGGGTAGCAGCGGGCCCGAGGTGGCGTGGTTACAGACCGCCCTCGTGGCACACGGGTACCTCGCCGCCGCGGAGGCGGAGCCCGAGCTGCGGCAGGCGTTCCTCGGCCCGCGGACGCTCCGGGCGCTCGTCGCCTTCCAGGGCCGTAACCAGCTCGAGGGCAGCGGGGTCCTGGACGGCCCGACACTCGCCCGGCTGTACGAGATCTCCGGCGAGGTGCGGCTGGTCACCGGTGTCGTGCGGACCACGACCGGGGTGCCGGCCGGCGGGCTCGAGGCCACAGTATGGGACGTGACGTCCGGTGACGCGGACGGCCACCGGCTCGGCACGGCCGTGTCGGGCCCGGACGGCGCCTACCGGATCGTCTTCCCCGAGGATGCGGCGGACACGCCGGGCGGGCAGCGCCGCAGGCTGGCCGTCGAGGTGCGTCTGACCCGGCCCGACGGTACCGCCGTTGCGGCCTCACCGGTGATCGTCGACCCGTCCGCCCACGAGAACGTCGACTTCGCGGTCGCTCCGGACGGGGACGAGCACGACCAGGTGATGGCGGCGCTGGCCGGGCAGGCCGACCGGCTCGCGGACCTGCCCGCCGACCGGCTGGGTGTGCTGGCCACCCTCACCGGCGTACCAGGCGCGCTGCTGTCCCAGGCGGCCACCGCCGCGCGCCTGGCGGGGCGCACCGCCGGTGATGACCCGGCCGTCGACCCGAAGCTGCTCTACGCGGCGCTGCGCGCGGGCATGCCGGAGGGCCTGCACCCGGAGCAGGGCCGCGGCCTGGCGGCCGAGGCGATCGGCCGTGCGGTGGACGCCGGCATCATCGGCCGGGACGCGCTCGGCCCGGTCGACCCGGAGGATCCGGCGGGGCCGGCGCGGGCGGTGGACTCGGCCGCCGCGCGCCTGCTCGACGGGCTGGCCACCGCCCACACCGCTGACGTGGCACGCCGGCTGCGGGAGGCGGCCAGCGCGCGGCCGGCGGTCCCGGGCGTCGCGCCGGTCCGCGCCCTGCTGGCGGCCGCGTTCCCCGCGGACGCGGCGGACGTGGACCGCCTGGTCGACGGCTTCCTCGACACGGTCGCCGCCGTCAGCACAACCGCCGAGGGGGCGGCGGGGGCCGGGGGAAGCGGGGGAAGCGGGGGAAGCGAGGGGGCCGAGGAGGCGCTGTGGCGCCGGGTGGACGCGGACGCGGCGCTGGCCGCGCACCGGCCGGCGTTCGAGCGGGTGCTCGCCGCCGCCGCGGTCAGCGGCGGTTTCCTGCCGGTGGTGGCCCAGCTGGCGACGGGCGGGCGGACCGGCGGGGACCTGGCGCCGGTGGCGCTGGCCCGGCTGACCGGCGCACAGTGGAGCGAGCTGGTCGCCGCCATCCCGGACGCCGGCCTGACCCTTATCCCGGACGGCCTGCTCCCCCCTCCGGCCCCCCGTCCGGGCGCCGGCCCCGGCGAGGCCGGCCCCCGCGAGGCCGTGGCCGGCCGTCGGGAGGCCCTTGCCGCGGTCCTGGAACGCAACGCCGAAGCCCGCTTTCCCACCGAGTACGTCACCTCCCGGCTGGCCGGCCGGTCACCGGCGCTGGGCCGGTTCGTCGCGGCGAACACCGGCACGTTCGACGTGCTCACCTCACCGCTGCACACCCTCGTCTACGAGGAGGACACCCGGGCCGAGGTGCTCGCCGCGCTGCGTCCCGTCCAGCGTCTGGCGCGGCTGGGCGCGCGGTTCGGCGAGGGTGAGGCCCTCGCCGGGCTGGGCCTGGACTCCGCGTCCGCGATCGCCGGCCTGTCACCGGAGGAGTTCACCATCCGGGCCGCCGGGGCGCCTGGCGGGATTGGTGACCGGGCCCGGGCGCTGCGCCTGCACGCCCGCGCCGGGCACGTGACCGCCGCCGCGTTCCACCTGGTCACGACATGGCTCGGACGTGCCGACCGGTTCGGCGAGGCGCTGCTGGTCGGGGACGCCGGGACGGCCCCCACGGATGAGATCGTCGACTACGCGGAGATCTTCGGCGGGACGAACCTGTGCGCCTGCGAGGACTGCCGGTCGGTGTTCTCCCCGGCCGCCTACCTCGTCGATCTGCTCGGCTATCTCGGCGCCCGGCGCGCCGGCGGCGGCACCTTCCTGTCGGCGCTGCTGGCGAAGCGGCCCGATCTGGTCCACATCGCGCTCACCTGCGACAACACGATCACCGAGATCCCCCAGCTCGATCTTGCGCTGGAGCTGCTCGAACGCGCCGTCACCGCGCCCGCCGCGCTGTGGGAGCGGCGGGCCGAGCTGACGAAGACCGTGCCGTTCGCCGTCACGGCCGGGCTGGTGGCCGAGCTCGCCGCCGCCGGCGTGACCCTCGGCCCGGCCGCGACGCTCCACCGGACGCCGGACGATCCCACCGCCCACTACGCGGTCACCGACACCACGGTGATCCGTTTCGACACCGCCGACCCGGCGCATGACATCGCCGCCACCTACCCGCAGACGGCGAAACACGCCCGCTCCACCCGGCTGGAGATCCAGCACCGGGTCGACGACGCCTACCGCCGGCTGGCCGAGACGCTGTACCCGTGGACGCTGCCGTTCGACCTCGCCACCGAGACGATGCGGGCCGCGCTGGACGCCCTGACCATCGACCTCGGGGACTTCCTCGCCACGTTCAGCCCACCGGCCGCCGCGGGCGCCGCCGCCGGCCCGGACGGAGCAGGCGGCCCGGACGGAGCAGGCGGCCCGGACGGAGCAGGCGGGGCAGACAGGCCGGACGGGCCGGACGGGCCGGACGGAGCAGGCGACGTGGGCGGGCCGGGCGGAGCAGGCGGGCTGCCCGGGGCAGCCGAACCGGGCGGGCCGGGCGCGGCGGCGCCGGAGGCGGTCAGCGCCGCGCGGCTGGGATCACCGTTCGCCGGCTG
>NZ_CAKKTL010000326.1:0-4741 GCF_920664355.1 Protofrankia sp. CiP1_Cm_nod2 | reverse complement strand
GTATAAGAGACAGGCGGGAGCCAGGGCACGGGGGCGCGGCCGCCGCCGCGAGGCCGCCCGGCCGCTGGACGTGGCCGTCGTCGGCATGGCCTGCGTGTTCCCGGGCGCCGCCGACACCGCCGAGTACTGGGCCAACGTGGTCGGGGGCGTCGACGCGGTCACCGAGGTGCCGCGCGGCCGCTGGGACGCGGATCTCTACCACGCCCCCGGCCGGGCTCCCGGCCAGGATGCCCCCGGCGGGCAGGCCTCCGGCGGGCAGGCCCCCGGCCCGGATCACGGGCGGGGCGGCGGGCGGGTGCCGTCCAGGTGGGGCGGGTTCCTCCCGCCGGTCCCGTTCGACGCGCTGCGCTTCGGCATCCCGCCGAAGTCGCTGAGCAGCATAGAGCCCGGGCAGCTGCTCGCCCTCGAGGTGACCGCGCGGGCCCTGCGTGACGCCGGCTACGACAACCGGCCGTTCGACCGGTCGCGCACGTCGGTGGTCTTCGGCGCCGAGTCCGGCGCGGATCTCGCCGCCGCCCATGGTTTCCGCTCGGCCTACCCGGCCTTCTTCGGGCCGGTCCCGCCCGCCCTGGACGTACGCCTGCCGACACTGGACGAGGACTCCTTCCCCGGAATGCTCGCGAACGTCATCGCCGGGCGGGTCGCCAACCGTTTCGATCTCGGTGGTGTGAACTACACGGTCGACGCGGCATGCGCGTCCTCGCTGGCGGCGCTGGACGCCGCCTGCAAGGAGCTGGGCGGCGGCACCTCGGACCTGGTGCTCTGCGGCGGCGTGGACACGCACAACAGCATCCACGACTTCATGCTGTTCGCATCCGTCCACGCTCTGTCACCGACCGGCCGGTCCCGCAGCTTCGACGCGGCCGCCGACGGCATCTGCCTGGGGGAGGGGGTGGCCGTCGTCGTCCTCAAGCGGCTCGCCGACGCCGAACGCGACGGCGACCGCGTCCACGCGGTGATCAGAGCGGTGGCCGGGTCGAGCGACGGCCGGGCGCTGGGCATGACCGCGCCGAGCCGGGCCGGGCAGGTGCTGGCGATGGAACGGGCGTACGCGCGCGCCGGGATCTCCCCGGCCGACGTCGGCCTGGTCGAGGCGCACGCCACCGGCACGGTCGTCGGCGACAGCACGGAGCTCGCCAGCCTCACCGAGGTGTTCGCCGGCCACGGCGCGCGGCGGGGCGGCTGCGCCGTCGGCTCGGTGAAATCCCAGATCGGGCACACCAAGTGCGCCGCCGGGCTGGCCGGTCTGATCAAGACAGTGCGGGCGCTGGCGGCCGGGGTGCGCCCCCCGACGTCCAACATCACCCGGCCGAACCCGTCCTGGGACGCCGCGACCAGCCCGTTCTTCTTCGACACCGCCGCCCGGCCGTGGGCGGTGCCGGCGTCGCGGCGGCACGCCGGGGTGTCCGCGTTCGGCTTCGGCGGGACCAACTTCCACGTGGTGCTCTCCGCCTACGACGGTGCCCCCGAACCCACCCACGGGCTGGACGCCTGGCCCGCCGAGCTGTTCGTCATCCGCGGCACCGACCAGGCGGCCGCCGGCCGCACCCTGGACCGGCTCACCGAGCTGATCCGCGTCAACGACGGCGCCGGGCGGCCCTGGAAGCTGCGCGACCTGGCCGCGACGGTGGCGGTCAAGCGCGGCGGGGCGGTGCGGGTGGCGTTCGTCGCGACCAGCCTGGACGAGCTCGCCGACCTGGTGAGACGGGCCCGTGCGTTCACCCACGACCCGAAGGCCGGGATCTTCGTCGCCGGCGGCGCTCAGGGGAGGCCGGGCCGGGCCAGGACCGGCCGCGCCACGCCGGCCGGGACAGGAGAAACGGAAGGAGAGGCGGCGGAAGGGAAGACCGCCTTCCTGTTCCCGGGGCAGGGCAGCCAGCGGCCCGGGATGCTGGCGGAGCTGTTCGTGGCCTTCCCGCGGCTGCGGCACCTGCTCGAACGCGGGGAGAAGTGGGTGCCGGCGATGTTCCCGCCGGCCGCGTTCAGCCGGGCGGACACCGACGCCCAGCAGGCCGCGATCACCGACACCCGGACGGCGCAGCCGGTTCTCGGGATCGCCGGCCTCGCCATGCACGAGATCCTCACCGGCCTCGGCGTGCGCCCCGACCACCTCGGTGGCCACAGCTACGGTGAGCTGGTCGCCCTGTGTGCGGCCGGGGCCGTCGACATCGACGATCTGCTGCCGCTCAGTGAAGCCAGAGCGGACGCCATCCTGGGCGCCGCCGGCGCCTTCGCCGCGGTCTCCGTAACCGCCGCTCCCGCTGATCCCCCCGGCGCTCTCGCAACCGGCGCCCTCGCCGGCCATACCGCCGGCACCGGCCCCGCTACCGCCAGCAGCGGCCTCGCTATCGCTAGTGGCGGATCCGCTATCGCTAGTGGCGGCATCGATCCCGTCACGGCTGATCCTGGCCTGGCTGACCCCGGCCTGGCTGACCCCGGCACGATGGCGGCGGTGGCCGCCCCGGCGCGTCGGGTGCGGGAGGTGCTGGAGGCGGCCGCGGCGGGCCCGGCCGGCGGCCCGGCGGGCCCGGGCGATGTCGTGATCGCCAACCACAACGCGCCGGAACAGGCCGTGATCTCCGGTCCGACCCCCGCGGTGGAGGCCGCGGTGCGGGTGCTGGCGGCCGAAGGGCTCACCGCCAGACGGATCCCGGTGGCGTGCGCGTTCCACAGCCCGGTGGTCGCGGCCGCGGCCGGGACGTTCGCCGCCGACCTGGACAGGGTCGCGATCGCCCCGCCGTCACGGCCGGTCTGGTCCAACACGACCGCGCTGCCGTACCCGGACACCGCCGACGCGGTCCGGCGGACCCTCGCCGGCCAGGTCGCCCAGCCCGTCCGCTTCGTCGAACAGATCGAGGCGATGTACGCCGCCGGCGTACGGATCTTCGTGGAGGCCGGGCCGGGCCGGGTCCTCACCGGGCTCGTCAGCCGGATCCTGCACGGCCGGCCGCACACGGCCGTCGCCACGGACGTCCCCGGCGAACACGGGCTGCGCCGGCTCCTGCTCGCGCTGGCGGAGCTGGCGGCCGCCGGGGCCGCCGTGGACACCGCGCCCCTGTTCACCGGGCGTGACGCCCAGGTGGTCTCGGCCGCGAACTGCCCGCGCCGGCCCGGCTGGCTCGTCGACGGCCACCTGGTGCGGACGTCCGACGGCCGTCACCTGCCCGGCGGGCTGGTCCCGGCGGACGAGCTGTCCCGCCTGCCGGCCCCCGAAGCGCCGTCGTGGGCCGCGTCCCCCGGGGCGACGGAGCTGCCGACGGTGATCGTCCCACCGTCGGTGGGGAACGCCGACGCCGCCGTGATCGAGTTCCTGCGGACGACCCGTGAGCTGGTCGCCGCGCAGCGCGAGGTCATCCTGAGCTACCTGGCCGCCGCCGACCGCGCGTCGGCGCTCCCCCCGGCCGCGCTCGCGGGCGCGGAGGCCGCCCTGCCGTCGGGCGCGCTCGGCCACATCCCGCCATCGGAGCTGTACGACCACGGTCCGTTTCCGACGGCCGGGGAACAGCTTCCGTCGCTGACACCGGCTGGTCATGCCGTGCCGCTGCCCATCTCGGTGGATCAGCCCCGGTCACCCGGCCGGCCCGCCGGCCACCACGGCGCCTCGGCCGTGGTGGCCGGCGCGCGGCCGGTGTCCCGGGAGCCGGACGCGGTGCTGGGCGCGGTGGTGGAGGTGATCGTGTCCGCGACGGGCTATCCGGCCGAGATGCTGGCGGCGGACCTGGACCTCGAAGCCGACCTGGGCATCGATTCGATCAAACGGACGGAGGTCCTGGGCACGCTGGCGGAACAGCTCGGCCTCGGCATCTCCGGAGGCGGAGAGGCCGGCCCTGCCGAAGGCGGCGCGACGATGGATCTTGGCGCTGCCGGGGGCGGCCTGGCCGACGATGTCGTCGAGGAGCTCGTGGCCATCCGGACCATTCGCGGGATCGTCGACTGGATCGTCACCCGCCCGCCTGCCAGCCCCGCCACGGACACCCACCTTGCGACGAACACGTATCCCGCCGCGGACGCGGGCCTCGCGGCACACACAGACCCCGCCGCGGACGCGGACCCTCCCGTAGGCCCGGGGAACGCCGTGGCTCCGGCACCCGTCCCGGGGCTCGCACCCGTCCCGGATCCCACGGCGATTCCGGGCCCCACGGCGATCCCGGGCGGCGGGATCCTCGTGGAGGCCGTGAGCGTCGTGGAGGCCGGGAGCGGGCCGGCGGCCCCGGCAGCCGTGTCGCGGCAGGCCGGCGGCTGGCCCGATGAACGTTTCGCGGGCCCGCCGGGCCCGGGGGATTCCGCGGGCCCGGCGGCCGCGTTGCGGCGCTTCGTCGTCGAGGTCGTCGCGCTGCCGTCGCCGGGCACCCTCTCCGACCTGCTTGACCTTGCCGCGGCCGGTGCCCGCCCCGGGCCGGGGCCGCTGGCCGGCAGCCGGTTCGCCGTGGTCGAGGGCGGCCTGGGCATCGGCCTGGCGCTGACGACCCTGCTGGAGCAGCAGGGCGCGTCCGTGCGGATGTTCTCCGTGGACGACGCCTCGCTCGCCGATCAGCTTGCCGGCGGTGCCGGCGCGGACGGCGTCTGGTGGGTGTCGTCCGTGGACCGGGACGCGCCACCGGCCCTGCCCGCCGCGTTCGTCCCGATCAGGGCCGCGGTCGCCGGCGGCACCCGGCGCCTGGTCGTCGCGACCGGCGGTGGGGGCAGCTTCGGCCGCGGGGTGGGCGACGAGCCCGGCCCGAGCGTGGGGATGGCCGGTTTC
>NZ_CAKKTL010000325.1:0-4800 GCF_920664355.1 Protofrankia sp. CiP1_Cm_nod2 | reverse complement strand
GGACGAACAGCGGATCACGGTCCGGGTGGAGCCACGGCACATCATCCACAACACCGGCCGATGACGGCCGCGGGCCGGGCGTACGGCTTCGACATCGTCCCCTAACTAACCGGCCGGGAGAGGCCTTTCGGATGTTTTCCGGACGCGCCGTCACGAACGCGTCCGGAAACATCTGCCCGGCGGGAAGTGAAATCCGGAAATTGGCCGGGCCCGGTGAACTGTTTTCCGGGGCCACCGGCCCGGCCCGTTCGGCCGCGGTGCGGCCGGCGCACGGATTCACGGCTGTTCAGGTGTGATTCCGGGGTGGGCCTGGCAGGGGCTGCGCCAACGGCCGGACGGCCTGCTGCCGGCCGCGCGTCGTCGGGCCATACGCCGCGGATGTCACGTGCCCTGGGATCACGTGCCCTGGGATCACGTGCCCTGGGGCCATGTGTCGCGGGGACGGCGCTCGCTCCGGAGGAACTTCGCGTGGCTGCTTTTAGTGATCATACGTTTGTTGTGCGTCAGGAAATGCCGGCCTGATGCTCGGGAAGGCGGCTGGTGCCCGGGAGAGGGGTGATGCCCGGGAGAGGGGTGACGGTTCGATTTGACACCCGAACCGGAAACCGTTTCCATTACGTGGTCGTCGTCCCCAGGATGGAGCCGTCCCACGTATGTCCCGGATTCGTTCGTCCGCAGGCGTCGTCAACGTCCACCGCGTTGTCGGTCTCGCGCTGCTCGCGCTGCTCGCCCTGTTCGTCGCCGGCTGTGGCTCCGGCGATGACGACGGGCCCGCGTCGGCGGCGCCGCCGGGCAAGCTGCGGGTGGTGGCGACGACCACCCAGGTCGCCGACTTCGTACGGGCGGTGGGCGGTGACCGGGTCCAGGTGACCCAGATTCTGCGGCCCAACGTCGACCCGCACGACTACGAGCCCTCACCGGCCGACGTCAAGGCGGTCGGCGAGGCCGACGTGCTGGTGGCCAACGGTGTCGGCCTGGAGAAGTGGCTCGACGAGACGATCTCCTCCGCGGGCTTCGAGGGCACCCGGGTCGACGCCAGCCAGGGTGTGAGGATCCGCCCGGGCAGCGATGAGGAGGAGAAGGACGGGGATCCGCACATCTGGCACAACCCGCTCAACGTCAAGATCATGACTGCCAACATCGAGCGGGCGTTCGCCGCCGCGGACCCGGCTGGGGCCGCCGCCTACCAGGCCAACCGTACCGCCTACGACGGCAGGCTCGACGCGCTCGACGCCGACATCAGGCGGCAGATCGACGCACTGCCTCCCGCCAGCCGCAAGCTGGTGACCAATCATGACGCGTTCGGCTATTACATCGACCGGTACCAGCTGACCTTCGTCGGGTCGATCATCCCGAGTTTCGACACGTCGGCGGAGCTGTCCGGCCGCGACATCAACAATCTTGTGGAGAAGATCAGAACTACCGGGGCCAGGGCGGTTTTCTCCGAGTCGTCGTTGCCGCCGAACACGGCTGAGACGATCGGCCGGGAGGCCGGCGTCAAGGTGGTGGCGGGTGAGGGCTCCCTGTACGGCGACACCCTCGGCCCGCAGGGCTCGGACGGTGCGACCTACCTGCGGATGGAGGAGCACAACACCAGGACAATCGTCGATGCGCTGCAATGATGCGTCGACACGGGCATTGGCAGGGGAGCTGACACGGGGCTGACATGGGGGTCTGGCACGGGGGCCTGGCAGGGGGGCGAGGTGGGACCTGACGCGGGCCTGAGGATCCTGAGGCGGGCTGGAGCGGGGCCGCTGAAGAACGGGGCTGCTGAAGTTGTGAACCGCGACAGGCCGCCAGGGCCTGCGGCGAGGCATGGTCCGCCAGGGCCTGCGGCGAGGCATGGTCCGCCAGGGCCTGCGGTGAGGCATGGTCCGCCAGGGCCTGCGGTGAGGCATGGTCCGCCAGGGCCTGCGGTGAGGCATGGTGAAGTGAAGCAACAGGTGGTCGGCTCCCAGGTCGACGGCGGTGCCGACGTCGACGCTGGTACAGCTCCCGTGGACGCCGACGACGGTCTCTCCCCCGTAGTGGTCTTCGACCGCGCAAGCGTCGCCTACGGCCGGGTGCCCGTCCTCGAGGACGTGGACGGGGTGGTGGGCGCGGGGCACATGGTCGCCCTCATCGGCCCGAACGGGGGCGGCAAGTCGACCCTGATCAAGGCGATCCTCGGGCTCGTCCCGGTCGTCCGCGGCCGCATCCAGGTGCTCGGGCGGACACCGGTCCGGGCCCGTCAGGACGTCGCCTATGTCCCGCAGGCCGACACCCTGGATCCGGACTTCCCGGTCTCGGTCGGCCAGGTCGTGCTGATGGGCCGCTACCGCCAGATCGGCTGGGTACGCCGGCCGCGCCGGCCCGACCGGCTGATCGCCGCCGAGGCGCTGGCCGCGGTGGGGCTCGCCCACCGCGGTGGTGACCGTTTCGGCACCCTGTCCGGCGGCCAGCGGCAGCGGGTGCTGCTTGCCCGGGCGATGACCCAGCGGCCCAGGCTGCTGCTGCTGGACGAGCCGTTCAACGGGGTGGACACGCTCTCCCAGCAGGCGCTGCTGTCAGCGATCGACGGTCTGCGCGCGGCCGGCACCACCGTTGTCATCAGCACCCACGACCTGTCCCTGGCGCACCTGGCCTGCGACGACGTCTGCCTGGTCAACCGGCACCAGTTCGGTTTCGGCCCGACCGCGGCGACGCTCACCCCCGAGCGGCTGCGGGCGGCCTACGGCAGCGCCGCGCTCGAGCTGCGGGGCGAAGGTGTCATCGTTGCCCAGCCGTGAGCCACCCGTCCACGGGTCAGTACCTCGGATGCCTTCGGTATCACCCCAAATAGGGGTAAACCGGGTGGCTTACGTATCAGCCGGCATGAGCCGTACCTGGGCGGGCCACCCGTTCCCGAGCCGTCCGCCGGCGGGAGGGCCGCTGGCAAGAGGGCCGGCGGCGGCTGCACCGGCAGGCGGCGTCCCGGCAGGCGGCGTCCCGGCAGGGGATCCGCGGTGCTGAGCCGGTTGCTGCTGGATCCGTTCGCGCTGCCGTTCATGCGGCGGGCGCTGGTCGAGGTGCTGCTGCTCGGTGCGCTCGCGGGGGGCGTCGGGGTGTTCGTGGTGCTGCGCCGGCTGGCCTTTCTCGCGGACGCGCTCAGCCACGCCGTCTTCCCCGGGGTCGTCATCGGCTACCTGGTGTCGGGGCAGTCGGGGATCGTCCCGGGGGCACTGGTCTTCGCGGTCCTGGCGGTGGTGCTGTTCACCGTCGCCGCGGCCAGGGCGCGGGTGGGCCAGGACGCCGCGCTCGCGATCCTGCTGACCTCGTTCTTCGGGCTGGGGGTCGTGCTCGTGTCGCGGCAGCGGTCCTACACCGCCGACCTGACGACGTTCCTGTTCGGCCGGGTGCTCACCGTCGACTCCACCCAGATCACGCAGACGGCGGTGGTGGCCGTGGTGGTCGGCCTGGTGCTGTACGCGCTGCGCAAGGAACTGCTGCTGCGGACGTTCGACCAGCAGACCGCGCGGGCCATGGGCTACCGCGTGGTGCTGCTCGACCTCGTCCTGAACCTGATGATCGCTCTGGTCGTCGTCGCCGCGGTCAAGGCTGTCGGGACGATTCTGAGCATCGCGCTCCTGGTCGTTCCGGCGGCCGCCGCCCGGCTGCTCTCCGACCGGCTGCTGGTCGTGACCGGGCTCGCGGTCCTCTTCGGCGTGCTCGGCGGCTGGCTGGGGCTCGCGGCCAGCTACGAGGCGTCGATCAACCACGGGGTGCGGCTCGCCTCGGGCGCCACGATCGTGCTCGCGCTGGTCGTGTTCTACCTGCTCGCGCTGGGCGTCGGCCCGCTCGTCCGGCGCCGCTGGCGGCGGGGCGCGCGGCTGCCGGACGAGGTCGCGGACGTCGACGGGCTCCCGGCCGACCGGCCTGCCCGGCAGGCCCACGTGGGCGGAGGCGTCCGGTAGATGGCCGCCCTGGACCTGCTGTCGGATTCCTACACTCGCCGTGCCCTGGTCGAGGCGGTGCTCGTCGGCGCGCTGTGCGGCGCGGTCGGCGTGCACGTGGTGCTGCGGCGGCTGAGCTTCTTCACGATGGCCATGACGCACGCCACCTTCCCGGGGGTGGTGCTCGCGGCGATCCTGGGGATCAATCTCTACCTCGGGTCAGGGGTCTTCGGCTTCCTGGTGGTTCTTGCCGTGGCCGCGCTGTCCGCCCGCGGTGACAGCACGAGCGTCACCGGCGTCGTGCTGTCGGGCAGCTTCGCCCTCGGGGTGCTGCTGTTGTCGGCCCAGTCGGGGTTCACCAGGGACCTCACCGCCTATCTGGTCGGATCCATCCTCACCGTGCAGGCCGACGACCTGGTGACCTCCGGGATCGTCGCGGCCGTCGTGCTGGTGGTTCTCGCGCTGCTGTCCAAGGAGCTTGTCTTCGGGGCCTTCGACCGGGACGCGACCGTCGCGGCCGGCTATCCGGCCGGCCGGCTCGATGTCGTCCTCCTGCTGCTGGTCGAGGCGACGATCGTGACCTCGGTGCCGGCGGTGGGGACGATCCTGTCGGTCGCGCTGATCGTGGCGCCGGCGGCGACGGCCAGGCTGTGGTGCGACACCGTGCGGGGCATGACCGTGCTCTCGGTCTCCCTCGGGGCCGCCAGCGGCGTTATCGGCCTGGCGGTCAGCCGGCAGTGGTCCGTGGCGGCCGGTGGCGCGATCGTGCTCACCGCATCGGGGGTCTTCGCGTTGTCGGCGCTGCTCGCGCCCGCCGTCGGGACGCCGTCCCGCCGCCGCCGGCGGGCCCGAGGGGGGACCCGGCCGGCCGGGGGCGCCGCGGGCGAGG
>NZ_CAKKTL010000324.1:2998-5321 GCF_920664355.1 Protofrankia sp. CiP1_Cm_nod2 | reverse complement strand
AGCGTGCCGACGGACACCACCGCGGCGCCGGCCGGGTCGGCGGCGTGCACGCTCACCGTGCCCGTGCCGGTCGGCCGCACGCGGACCCGCAGCGCGGCCGCCCCGGTGGCGGCCAGCGAGACGTCCGTCCAGGCGAACGGCAGGAGCAGGGCGTCACCCTGGCCGGGCAGCAGGCCGACGACCGCGTGCAGGGCGGCGTCGAGCAGGGCCGGGTGCAGCCCGTAGCCGTCGGCCTCGGCGGCGTCCGCGGGCAGCCGGACCTCGGCGAGGACGTCGTCCCCGTGCCGCCAGGCGGCGTGCAGGCCGCGGAAGAGCGGGCCGTAGCCGTACCCGTCGTCGGCGAGCCGGTCGTAGAAGCCGTCGAGGCCGATGCCGACCGCGTCGGCCGGCGGCCACTGCCCGGCGAGGTCGTCCGGGGCCGGTGCCGGCGGCGCCTGGGTGAGCAGGCCGCTGGCGTGGCGGGTCCAGGGGATGTCCCGGGCGTCGTCCCAGGAGGCGCTGTCGCCGGGGTGGGCGTTTCCACCACCCGGGCTGCCAGCGCCTGGCCAGCCGTCGCCTGGTCGGGCGGGGTCCGGCCGTCCCGCGGCCGGGCGGGGGTCCTCCGGGCGGGAGTACAGCGTCACCGGCCGGATGCCGGGGTCGTCGCGTTCCGGCGGGCCCACCACGAGCTGGAAGCGGATGCCACCGCCGTCCGGGACCACCAGCGGGGCGTGCGACGTCAGCTCCCGCAGGTGGCCGTGGCCGACCAGGGCCCCGGCGTGCAGGGCGAGCTCGACGGCCGCCGCGCCCGGCAGCACCGTGGTGCCGGCGACGGTGTGGTCGGCCAGCCAGGGTGTGGTGGCCGTGGCCAGCCGCCCGGTGAGCAGCAGGCTGTCGTCACCGGCGACGGGCAGCGCCGCGTCGGCCAGCGGGTGCCCGGCGGCCAGGCCCGGTGCCGGGGCACCGGCGTGTGCCGGCGCGGTGATCCAGTAACGTTCCCGCTGGAACGGGTAGGTGGGCAGCTCGGTGACGCGGGCGTGCGGCCCGTACACGGCGGGCCAGTCCGGCGTGACGCCGTGCGCGTACAGCTCGGCGAGGGAGAGCAGCAGCCGGTCCCACCCGCCGTCGTCGCGGCGCAGCGTGCCGGTGACCAGGACGGGCCCCGCCGCCGCGTCCCACCCGCCGGCCGTCTTCCCGGCAGTGTTCCCGTCGCTGTGCCCAGCGGTGTCCTCGTCGCCGTGCCCAGCGGTGTCCTTGGTGGTGTGCCCGGGGACGCTGCCGGCGCCGGTGTTCGGCGCGGCGGCCGGGCCGTGTTCGGCGACGTCGTCGACGGTCTGCTGGATGCCGATGGTCAGGACGGGGTGCGGGCTGGACTCCAGGAAGGTGCGGTGGCCGTCGGCGAGCGCCGCGCGGACCGCGTCGTCGAGCCGGACCGGCTGGCGCAGGTTGCGGTACCAGTAGTCGCCGGTCAGCTCGGCCGGGTCGAGCCGCCCGCCGGTCACCGTCGAGTAGAAGGCGACGTCCGCGGGACGCGGTGTGATGCCCGCGAGCAGGCTCTCCACGTCGTCGCGGATGGCCTCGACCTGGGCGGAGTGGGAGGCGTAGTCGACCGGTATGCGCCGGGCGGAGACCCCGCGGGCCTGGTAGGTGGCGAGCAGCTGGTCGAGGACGGCCGGCCGCCCGGATACGACGGTGGCCGCCGGGCCGTTGACGGCCGCGATCGAGACGTCGCCCGGGCTCCCGCCGGCCGGATCGCCGAGCAGATCGGCCAGATCGGCCAGATCGGCCAGGTCAGCCAGGTCAGCCAGGTCGGCCTCGACGACGGCGGCGGGCAGCGGCACCGAGACCATCCCGCCCAGTCCGGCGATCTTCGTGATCGCCTGGGAGCGCAGCGCGACGATGCGGGCGGCGTCGTCCAGGGTGAGGGCGCCGGCGACGTGCGCCGCGGCGATCTCGGCCTGCGAGTGCCCGATGACCGCGTCGGGCCGGATGCCTAGCGACTCCCACAGCCGGGCCAGCGAGACGATCACCGCGAACAGCGCCGGCTGCACCACGTCCACCCGCTCGAAGGTGGGCGCGCCGTCCACCCCGCGCAGCACGTCCAGCAGCGACCAGTCGACGTACGGGGCGAGCGCGTCCGCGCAGGCCGCGACCGACGCCGCGAACACGGGAGAGGCCTCGAGCAGGGCCACGGCCATCCCCGGCCACTGGGAGCCCTGGCCGGGGAAGACGAAGACCGTCCCGCCCGGGTTCCCGGCGGTGGCTGCGGACACCACGCCCGGCGCCTGCTCGCCGGCGGCGAGAGCGCGCAGCCCGGCGAGCAGCGCCTCGCGGCCGGTGCCGG
>NZ_CAKKTL010000324.1:2027-2831 GCF_920664355.1 Protofrankia sp. CiP1_Cm_nod2 | reverse complement strand
CTACGGCGGCACGGTGGTCGAAGACGGTACGGGTGGTCGCCAGCGACAGCCCGACGTCGGCGGGACGGGCGTCCGGCCGGGTGAACACGGCGTCGTGCAGCCTGGCCGCGGCCGTCCGTAGCGCCGGCTCGCCGCGCGCGGACAGCGTCCACAGCACCGGCGCCGCCCCGTCCGCGCCGGAGCCGTCGGACCGGCCGGATCCAGCGGTGCCACTGGTGGAACCGGTGGAACCGGCGGTGGAACCGGCGATGACGGCAGTGTCCGGCGTGCTCCCGCTCGGCTTCCCGTCCGCCTCGGGTGTGCTCCCGGCGTCGGCCGTGCCCGCGCCTGGCGCGCTCCTGCCGAACGCGCTCTCAGCGGGCGTGCCGGCGGCCTCGGGCGTGTTGTCGCCGGCTGTGTTCCCGGTGTTCCCGATGGTCTCATCCGCGGGTGGGGCCTGTTCGAGGATGACGTGGGCGTTGGTGCCGCTGATCCCGAAGGCGGAGACGGCGGCCCGTCGCGGCCGGTCGACGTCGGGCCAGGGGCGGGTCTCGGTGATCAGTTCGACGGCGCCGGTGGTCCAGTCGACGTGCGGGGACGGGGCGTCGACGTGCAGGGTCTTCGGCAGGACGCCACGCCGCAGCGCACCGACCACGCTGATCACCCCGGTGATGCCGGCGGCGGCCTGGGTATGGCCGATGTTGGACTTGACCGAGCCGAGCAGCAGCGGCCGGCCGGCGGGGCGGTGCTGGCCGTAGGTGGCGAGCAGGGCCTGGGCCTCGATGGGGTCGCCGAGGGTGGTGCCGGTGCCGTGGGCCTCGACGA
>NZ_CAKKTL010000324.1:0-1689 GCF_920664355.1 Protofrankia sp. CiP1_Cm_nod2 | reverse complement strand
CGTCGACGTCGGCGGGGGCCAGGCCGGCGCCCGCGAGCGCCGTGTTGATCACCCGTTGCTGGGACGGCCCGTTGGGGGCGGTCAGCCCGTTGCTCGCGCCGTCGGAGTTGATCGCGCTGCCGCGTACCACCGCCAGCACGCGGTGGCCGTGGCGGCGCGCGTCCGACAGCCGCTCGAGCACGACCACGCCTACGGCCTCCGCCCAGGCGGTGCCGTCCGCGGCGGCGGCGAACGGTTTGCAGCGGCCGTCCACGGACAGCCCGCGCTGCCGGGAGAACTCGGTGAACATGCCGGGCGTCGACATCACGGTCACCCCGCCGGCCAGCGCGAGCCCGCACTCGCCGGAGCGCAGCGCGCTCACGGCCAGGTGCAGTGCCACCAGCGACGACGAGCAGGCGGTGTCCACGGTGATCGCCGGCCCGACGAGGCCGAGGGCGTAGGCCACCCGGCCGGAGGCGACGCTTGGCAGGCCGCCGGTGAGCGCGTACCCGCCGGCCGCGCCGGTGGCCTCGTGCAGCCGCGGGCCGTAGTCCTGCGGGGTGGCGCCGACGAACACCCCGGTCGAGCTGCCCCGCAGCGTCACCGGGTCGATCCCGGCGCGCTCCAGCGCCTCCCAGGAGGCCTCCAGCAGCAGCCGCTGCTGGGGGTCCATCGCGGCGGCCTCCCGCGGGGAGATCTCGAAGAACGCGGCGTCGAACAGGCCGGCGCCGTCGAGGAAGCCGCCCTGGCGGGTGTAGGACGTGCCGGGCCGGCCGGTGCCGTGCTCGTCGGCGCCGGCCGGGTCGTACAGGGCGTCGAGGTCCCAGCCGCGGTCGGTCGGGAACCCGCCGATGGCGTCCTGGCCGGCGGCGAGCAGGTCCCACAGCGCCTCGGGGGAGTCGGCCCCGCCCGGCCAGCGCCCGCTGACCGCGACGATCGCGACCGGCTCGTCCGCGCCGGCTCCCGTCCCGCTCCCGCCCGCGGCCCCCACAGCGGCCCCAGCGGCGCCGGTGCCGGCGGGCGCGCCGGCCACGCCGACGATCTCGGCGAGATGGCGGACGAGCGCGGCGGGCGTCGGGTGGTCGAAGGTCAGTGTGGGCGTCAGCGCCAGCCCGGTGGTGGCCGCCAGCAGGCCGCGGAACTGCACCGCCGCGATCGAGTCCAGGCCGAGGTCCCTGAACGTGCGCCCGGCGCTGACCGCGGCCGGGCCGGTGTGCCCGAGGATGCTGCTCACCGCCGCGCGGACGAGGTCGAGCAGGACGGCGTCGCGCTCCCGCGGGGCGAGCCCGGCGAGCCGGCGGGCCAGCCGCGACGACGGGCCGGCGGCGGACGGCGCCCCCGGCGCCCCCGGCGTTTCGGGTACCGCCGCGTCCGTGCCGTGGGCGTCCGTGCGGTGGGCGTCCGTGCGGTGGGCGGCCGTGTCATGATCCGGAACATTCTGTGCCGGTATGGAGACGTCCGGCAGCTCCACGGCCGGTGCCGCCGCGGACGGTGCCGGGCGGGCCGCCGCGCCCGGCAGCCAGAACCGCCGCCGCTGGAACGGGTAGGTGGGCAGGTCGGTCACGCGCGCCGCCGGGCCGATCGCCGCGGCCCAGTCGACGTCGGCCCCGCGCACGTGCGCCTCGGCGAGCGACGCCAGCAGCCGGCGGGGGCCGCCGTCGTGGCGGCGCAGCGTGCCGGTGACAAGCGCGTCGGCGTGCTCTCCGCCGG
>NZ_CAKKTL010000323.1:0-4861 GCF_920664355.1 Protofrankia sp. CiP1_Cm_nod2 | reverse complement strand
CGAGCCCCGCGGATCGTTAGGTTCCGGCCTACATGATCATCGTGTCGTAGTCGGAGTGGCGCTGAGACTGGCTACGGACGGTCCTGGCAGACCTCGAGCCGGTGACCGATCTCCAGCACGGTCACGAGGAGCACGCCTCATCTGCCCGAGCCAGGCGCTGAAGCCACTGCGGGGACACGCGTCGTGTCGCGGTTGCGCGCGCCGTGCAGCGGTTGAAGGTGCGGTCTCCGGCCGTCCGCTCCCGGGTACCGGCCTTCCGGGAGGAAGCTGGTCCAGTCCTACTGCCTGATCATGATATTGCGGGTTTTCTCATCCATTTGTGTTATTTGGTGCCTATCGGCTGTTTCGTGCGCACCTGGCGGGCCCGCTCTTGACAACAAACACTTGTTTGTTAACGCTGGCTGCACTCGGCGAATAGGCACCCCGCCGCCCTGTCGTCCGTAGCCGGGCCGGATCGGGAGGCCTGAGCAGGAGAGGATCCGCATGAGCATCAGCGTGGACCCGAGCGGTCCTTTACACACGCAGTCACGACCTGAACGCTTCTGGAGCACGACGAACGTGGGGGAGGCACTCCCGGGCGTGGCGACACCCCTGGGGTGGTCGCTATGGGGGCCCGCGGTCGACGTCGGGGTTCGTGACTGCTTCGCACGCATGGGGGCGCTCGCGTCCGGTGACGTCCGTGTGCAGGACGATCCCAACGACGCCGTCGCCGCCGTCTTCTACGGCCGCGCCGCCCTGAACGTCAACTTCTTCTGCGAGATGGGCGGGCTGCTGCCCGGCTCAGGGCCGGACGCGATCGCGCGCCAGCTGCTCGGCGAGGTCCCGGCGGGCATCCCGTTGGCCCGCTCCAGGCGCCGCCTGCCGTTCGTCGCAGCCAGGATGCCCTACGCGCTGGCCACCGTCCGCCGGGACGTGATCGCGCGGACCGGGCCGACGAAGGCCTGGTGGCAGGCCTGGGTACCGCGGTTCGACACCCTCGACGAGGCCGGCGCCCGGCACGCGCTGGCCGAGGGCCGGGACCGCTTCACGGAGATGATCCGGGTGCAGGCCGGCGGCGTGTTCATCGGGGTGCAGGCGGTCTACGACCAGCTGCTCACCCTCATCGAGAAGGCCGGTCTGGACCACGCGCAGGCCAACGCGCTCGTCGCCGGCCAGGGCTCGCACGCCGAGACCGACATCATCTTCGACCTGTGGCGGATGGGACGCGGGGAGCTGACGCTCGACGCCTTCCTCACCAGGCACGGCTACCATGGCCCGCGCGAGGGCGAGGTCTCCGGGCGGGTCTGGCGTGAGGATCCCGCGCCGGTGCTCCGTCTCGCCGCGCAGTACGGCGAACGCGACGACACCCAGGACCCGGCGCTGGCCGCCGCGGAGCGGGCCCGGGCGCGCGAGCGGGCCGAGCGTGAGCTGCTGGCCGGGCTGCCTGCCGCGCGGCGGCCGGGAGCGAAGCTCGTGCTGAAGCTGGCCGTGTCACGGATCCCGCTGCGCGGCGTCGCCAAGGCCGCCTACCTGCAGGCTCTCGACGTCGCCCGCGGAGCCGCCCGGCGCCTGGGCGCGCTGCTGGCCGCGGACGGGCGTCTCGACGATCCCGAGGACGTGTTCCTGTTCGAGGTCTCCGAGCTCGTCGACGGGCTGCCCGCCGGGGCGAAGGAGATCGCCGCCCGGCGGCGTGCGCAGCGCGCGGACTTCCTGCGTCACGACATCCCCACGCACTGGCAGGGCCGGCCCGTGCCCTTCGCACTGGTATCCGCGGACGACAGGCCCGACACGTCCGACACATCCGGCGCGTCCGGCATGCCTGGCGCGAGGGGCACGGGGGAGGCGGGGGCCGCGGCCCCGGCGGGCACGGAGAGCAGCGTCACGGGCATCGGTGCCAGCGGCGGGACCGCCGAGGGCTTCGTGCGCGTGGTCCACGACCCCACGTTCGGCGACATCGAGCCCGACGAGGTGCTCGTGTGCGCGACCACCGACCCGAGCTGGGCGTCGGTGCTGTTCCTCTCCTCGGCCCTGGTGGTCGACATCGGCGGCCTGCTCAGCCACGCCGCCGTGGTCGCGCGTGAGGTCGGGGTGCCGTGCGTCATCGGCACGGGCAACGGCACCAGGGTGCTGCGCACCGGCGACCGCGTCCGGGTCGACGGCAACAAGGGAACGGTGGAGATCCTCAAGCGGGCCGCGGAAGGCGTGACCGGCCGTGCGGCCCGTGACGGCGCGAACCGTGACAGCACGAACCGTGACAGTGAACTGGAGAGCACCGCATGAGCACTCCCACGGCCACCAGCACAGCCACCAGCACAGCCACCGGGGCGGCCGCCTTGCCGTCCCGCGGCGTCCCGGCGGAATGGCTGCCCCGCCCCGAGGACGAGCTGTTACACAAGCCCTTCGGTGACGAGTCCTTACCGTGGAAGGAGACCTTCTTTATCACCGTCCGTGATGACGCGCTCAACGCGAACATCAACATGCACATGACGGTCAGCGCCAACCGCTCGCCTGACACCCGGTGCGCCGTCGGCGTCGCGCAGGGCAACAGATCGGTCATCCAGGTGCTGCGGACCGACGGGACGCACAACGACCGGCGGATCGGCAACGAGCTCGCGCGGCTGGAGGTGGTCAACCTCTCCTGGGACTCCGACCACGAGCTGCGGTGGGCCGGCAGCCTCGACGAGGCCGAGTTCGACCTGACGCTGCGGGGGAAGCACCTCGCGCCCCTGTGGGACACCATGTTCAGGGGCTACTACGCCACCGGGGAGAGCGGGCAGGTCTACCGCCACACCGAGCAGGTCATCACGGCCAGCGGGACGATGCGCTGGCGCGGCGGGCCGGAGCTCGCGTTCTCCGGCTTCGGCTGGCGCGACCGCGGCTGGGGCCGGCGCAAGACCCAGCTGATGTGGAACACCGGCTGGGACCTCGTATCGGCGATCCTGCCGGACGACAGCGTCTTCTCGGTCATCGCGCTGCGCAGCCACGAGCTGCCGGAACCGGCTCCCATGCCGGTCGCCGGCTGGTGGTCGGACGCGGGCACGCTCGTCCCCTGCGTGGGCGGTGTCTATCACAAGGAGGCGACCGCCTGCCCGAAGCACTACGAGCTCGAGTTCTCCAACGGGCACCGCATCGCCGGTGACCTGGTGCGTCCGACGGGGCGGGTCGCGGTTGCCATGCAGGAGTCCGAGGTCGGGCCGGACGCCCCCAACTGGGCCGCCACGATGCAGGACTACTACGCGATCTTCGTTGATCCCGAGGGGCGGGAGTTCCCGCTGTTCACCCAGAACGGCTACATCCACAAGGTGGACGTGTTCCGTGGCGCGCAGTTCGTCCACGCGGGCTCGCCGCCCCGCAAGGCATGATCGGGGCGGTCGTCTTCGACGTGGGCGGGGTCCTGTGCCCGAGTCCCGTCGGAGAGTTCGAGAAGGTCGACGCCGAGTACGGCCTGCCCACCGGCACGGTGATGTCCTTCGTCCGCGGCGGCGAGCTGTTCGCCCGCTGCGAGACGGGGCGCATGCCGATCGCCGAGTTCTACCGCCGGTGCTCCGCGGCGATCGCCGAGAAACACCGTGTCGACGTCCCGGCACAGCGTCTGGACGCGATGCTGTGGGCGTGCATGGGCGACAACGTCCGGCCCGAGATGGCCGCGCTGGTCGTCGAGGTCAGGGCGGCCGGCTACCGGACCGCGCTGCTGACGAACATCTTCGCCGAGCGGCGTGACTGGCTGCACGCGCTGCTGCCCGCGGGCGCGATCGACGTCTACGGCGACTCGTCGGAGCTGGGGCTGCGCAAGCCCGATCCCGCGATCTACCGCAGGCTCCTGGAGATGCTCGGCCACGGGCCGCGGGAGGTGGTCTTCGTCGACGACTTCCCCGAGAACCTCGTGCCCGCGCGTGACCTGGGGATGGTCGACGTCCGGTACGAAAGCCCGCGGCAGGTGCGCCGGGCGCTGGTCGAAGCCGGTGTGCGGATCGCCCCCGAGCCGGTGGACAGCCGAACGGGCGGGCCGGGAGCGGGCGGGCCGGGAACGAGCCCGCGAGGCCTGGCCGCGGCCTCATCCGAGCGGGCCGGAGTCGCATCCGAGGAGGTGGCCTGATGGATCTCGCGGTGTTGCAGGCGGTGCGGCTGAAAGGCGGGCTGGCGGACGCGTCCACGGTGATCTGGCTGACCGGCGGCGACGAGACCGCCGTGCGCCGCGCGCTCGCGGCGCTTGTCACGGCCGGGCACGTCCAGGAGTGCCGTGGCCGCTACCGGATCATGCCCGGCGGGCGCGACGCGCTGCGGGCGGCGCTGGCCGTCGAGCGCGCGGGCCTGGACATGGCCGCGCTCGACCTGGTCTGGGAGGAGTTCAGCGCGCACGACCACGCGCTGAAGGCCATCCTGCGGGACTGGCAGCTGCGCGGTGAGGAGCCCAACGACCACTCCGACACGGCGTACGACGCCGCGGTGATCGCCCGGGTCGAGGCGCTGCACGGTGACGTGGGCCGTCTCGCGCTGCGGGCGGCCGGCGTCATCCCCCGGCTGGGCCGCTACCCCGGCCGGCTGGAGGTGGCGCTCGTCCGGCTGCGCGGCGGCGACCGGCGCTTCCTGACGCATCCGATGGTCGACAGCTATCACACCGTCTTCCACGAGCTGCACGAGGAGCTCTACGGCGCGACCGGACGCGACCGGGTGAGCGAGGAGGCCACGACCGGATGATCACGATCACCACCGCGGTGCGCCCGCTCGTCCCCGGCCTCGACGGCGGCCGCGCGCTGCTGGGCGGCAAGGCGTGGGGCATCCAGCGCATGCTCGCGCTCGGTGCGCCGGTGCCGCCGGCCTTCGTCGTGACCACCGAGGCGTGCGCGCGCCACCGCGCCGGCGGCGGCCGGCTGCCCGCCGA
>NZ_CAKKTL010000322.1:0-4957 GCF_920664355.1 Protofrankia sp. CiP1_Cm_nod2 | reverse complement strand
GCCCGCGGGCGGGCCGGTGCCCGCGGCGGCGGGGCCGCGGGTCGGGATCGTCGGCCTCGGCCGGGCGGGCAGCGCCCTCGGGACGGCGCTGTCGGGCGCCAACTGGCCGGTGGTCGCGGTGCACGCGCGTTCCGCGACGGCCCTGGAGCGGGCCCGGGCCCGCTTCCCGGCGGCGTCGATCGGGACGCCGGCATCGGTGGCCGAAGCATCGGATGTGATTATTCTTACAGTTTCCGACGATGCGATCGAAGATGTCGCTAGAAGCATCGCCGCCGCCGGCGTCCTACGGGCCGGGCAGGTCGTCGCGCACGCCAGCGGACGGCACGGCACGGGCATCCTGCGCCCCGTGCTCGCCCACGGGGCGCTGCGCGCGGCAGTACATCCGATCATGACTTTGAGCGGTGCCGACGACGACGCGAGCCGGCTGGTGGGCGCCGGCTTCGGGGTGACCGCTGACCCGGGAGCCCGGTCGGTCGCGAACGCCCTGGTGACCGCCGTCGGCGGCCGGGTCGTCCCGGTGCCCGAGCAGGCCCGCACGGCCTACCACGCCGCCATCGTCCTGGGCGCCAACTACCTGGCGACGCTGGTCACGGCCACGGTGGAACTACTGGCGGCTCTCGGCGTCGACCAGCCGGCGGACGCTGTCGCGCCGCTGCTGGAGCGGTCGTTGCGCGGTGCCGTCGAGCGTGGCCCGGCGGCGCTGACCGGCCCGGTCCGGCGTGGGGACGCCGGGACGGTGCGGGCGCACCTGGACGCCCTCGCGGCGCGTGACCAGGCGGTGGCATCGGTGTACGCGGCCCTGGCGGCCCTCACCGTGGACCAGCTCGAGCGGGCGGGGCTGGGCGGCGGCGAACCGGCCGGTGGCATCCGCGACGTCCTCCGCGCGGCCGGCGGGCAGGGCCCGGCCCCACAGAGCCCTGGCACGCGGAGCTCCGTCATGCAGAGCCCTGGCACGCAGAGCTCCGTCGGGCGGAGTCCCGTCACGCGGAGTTCTGCCGGGCAGGGCCTTCACGGACGGGAGCCCCACGGGTGAAGAGCCCGCGCGGACCGGACGCCGACGGGCGGGGCGGGTACTTCGACGGCACCGGACACTGGTCGGCGGGCCGGTGCCGCCACCGGTACGCCCCGTCGGGCAGTTCGTCGGGCAACTCGTCGGGCGGCTGCGTCGGCAAGCCCGAGCGGTAGCGCCACCGGGGAGCGGCCGGGGCCGGCCAGGGATCGGCGGGGGAGCGGCGGATCCGGGCAGCCGGTGGGTCATTGATGCTGCCGTTGGCGGTTCTGTGAGTAAGGTGTTGCGATTGGTGACCACGTGTGGTGGGAACGCTCCTGGTCGATCCGGGCGTTGCTATGGACGCAACCCTCGAGACGACAGGACACCGACTCCATGTCCCACCGCCACTTCAACGGGCTGAAGACCGCCGTCCTGCTAGGCGTACTGTCCGCGGTGATTCTGCTTGTCGGCTCTCTGTTCGGGAGCCATGGCCTGCTGATCGCCCTCATTTTCGCCCTCGGTGTCAACGGCGTCTCGTACTTCTTTTCGGACAAGCTGGCCCTGCGCGCGATGCGGGCCTATCCCGTCAGCCAGATCCAGCAGCCGCGCCTGTACGCGATCGTCCACGAACTCGCTACCAGGGCGCGGATGCCCATGCCACGGCTCTACATCAGCCCGACCGCGGCACCCAACGCATTCGCGACCGGCCGTAACCCACGCAACGCCGCGGTCTGCTGCACCGTGGGAATCCTGGAAATCATGGACGACCGCGAGCTGCGCGGGGTCCTGGGCCACGAGCTCAGTCACGTCCACAACCGGGACATCCTCATCGCGTCCGTCGCCGGGGCGCTCGCGAGCGTCATCGTCTACCTGGCGCATTTCGCGCAGTTCGCGGCCCTCTTCGGGCTGGGCCGTGGGGACGACGAGGACGGTCCGGGCCTCCTGGAGATCATGCTGTTCATCGTGCTGGGACCGATCGCGGCGGCGGTCATCCAGCTCGCGATCGGCCGGGCCCGGGAATACCAGGCCGACGCCTCCGGCGCAACGCTGACCGGCGACCCGCTGGGCCTCGCGCTCGCGCTGCGCAAACTGCAGGCTGCCACGGCGGCCCGGCCGCTGCCGCAGAGCTCCGAGCTGGCGCCGGTGTCCTCGCTCATGATTGCCAACCCGTTCCGGGGCGGTGGCCTCGGCCGGATGTTCAGCACCCACCCGCCGATGGAGCGTCGGATCGAGCGGCTGGAGGAGATGGCCCGGATCGACCCTTACCGTTGAATCCGAGTGAGGAGGGGTCGTATTCTGAAAATGCCTGAGCCACGGGTCCGGTACCTCCCTGGGCTACCGGTCGGGAACCTCAGGGCCCAGACCCCGTAGGCGCGCAACCGCGGACTCGCGGCGAGGCAACCCCCCAGGCCTCGCCGTGCGGCACCCCGCCCGAAACCCCCCATCGGGCGGGGTGCATCCTTATTTGCGGAATATGCCCGGTTGTCGATCATCCAGCCGCTGTTTCGGCAGGCTAGCGGTAGTTGACGAACTGGAGCGGCACCCCGAAGTCGGTCTCCTTGAGCAGCTGGATAACCCGCTGAAGGTCATCCCGCTTCTTGCCGGTGACGCGCAGCTGGTCCCCCTGGATCTGGGCCTGCACCCCCTTCGGGCCGTCGGTCCGGATCTTCTTGGAGATCGCCTTGGCCTTGTCGTCGGCGATGCCCTGCTGGACGGTCACGACCAGCCTGTGCTCCTTGCCGGACTGAGTGGGCTCGCCGTGCTCCAGAGCCTTGAGCGAGATACCGCGCTTGACCCACTTCTCCTGCAGGACGTCCAGCACCGCCTTGACCCGTTCCTCGGTGTTCGCGGTGAGCAGGATGGACTCACCCGACCACGTCGCCGACGCGGCCGTGTCGCGGAAGTCGAAACGGGTCCGCACCTCCTTGGTGGTCTGGTTGATCGCGTTGTCGATCTCCTGACGGTCGACCTTGCTCACGATGTCGAACGACGGGTCCACCACGACGAAGCGCCTCCTCGGTGTCTGCGGTTGTCTGTCACTGCCTGCCGCGTTGCCTGTTCTGCCCGTTCTGGCAGCCTGTCGGTCCGTCAGGCCGCCTGGTCCGCCCAGCCTGCCTGGTCCGCGGGACCGCCCGCTCCGCGGGCTGTCTGCCTGCCTGCCGGTCGCCCCGGCTGCCCGCGGCCCCGGCGCGGACCGGTGTGCCCGCGGCCCGTACGCCGCGCGGGCACACGACGTCCGGGCACGAGTCTGCCCGGACTCCAGCATGGCTGGATGGCCGCGGTCGACGAGAGCCAAAGCCGGCCTGCTCATGCTTTGTCGCGGCTTCGCCATGCCCGCTCGCCGCCGGTTCGCCGCCGGCTCGGTGCTGGCCCGGTGCCAGCCCGGTCTGCCCAGGACGGCGGACGACCGGGGATGGCGTCCGCGGTAGGAGGGGGGCGTCGAACGGCTCGCCGCATCCCGTATGCTGTCCACCAACGGCAGGTTGCCCGAGTGGCCAAAGGGAGCGGTCTGTAAAACCGCCGGCTCAGCCTACGTTGGTTCGAACCCAACACCTGCCACCACCCCCGGATCCACCCGGAACATGCTGTGCCACAGGCCCTGGAGAGCACTCCAGGGCCTTTCTCAGGCCCGCGACCGGTCCCGGATGATCATGGCTGTTGCCGGTAGCTCGTGCACAATTCATGCACGCGATCATTGGTCCCCGCCGAGGCGCGGCGCCGCCTCGGTCCGCTCCCGGGCCGCGACGTCGTTGCCGTCGACGCGGGGCGCCGGCTGGGCCCGAAAATGCGGCGATGGTGACGTCTGCGATCAGTCTTCTGGTGATCTACACCGCTGACCTGGCTGCCTGCGAGGAGTTCTACCGTGGGCTCGGGCTGCGCCTGGTGCGGGAACGCCACGGCCCGGGGCCCGAGCACCTGGCCGCGACCCTCTCGGACGGCGGCGTGCTGGAGTTCTACCCCGCTCGGTCGCAGCCGCCGACCGGCCGTCTGCGGCTGGGCCTCACGGTGGATGCGGATCCGGGCGCGACCGGTCTCCAGCTGCCACCCGGCCGCCATCTCCTGCGGGACCCTGACGGGCGCACGGTGGACCTCCAGGTGGTCGCCCGGTAGCGGAACGCATCCATATCGCGATGTTTCTTCACCGCGTTTCTTCACGGCCCCTGCATGGACGCCGTCCTGGGGCAGACGTTCTTCCGGCGCGGGACCATTCTTCCGGCACGGGACGGCGAGCTTCCACCCTGATGACCGGCGCCGGGATGGATAGAGTCCGCAGGCATGGGTGATACCGGCACGCTTGCCGCCCGCGTCCGGGCCGCGTCCCATCTGACCGGGCAGTTCCGGCTGCGCTCCGGCCGGACCAGCGGGGAGTACTTCGACAAGTACCTGTTCGAGGCCGACCCGGTGCTGCTCGCCGACGTCGTCGACGCGATGCGTCCGCTGCTGCCCGTGGCCACCGACGTGCTGGCCGGCCTCGAGCTCGGTGGGATTCCGCTGGTCACGTTGTTGTCCCAGCGCACGGGGCTGCCGGCCCGGTTCGTCCGCAAGAAGGCCAAGGAGTACGGCACCTGCCGCACCGCCGAGGGCGGTGACGTCGCGGGCCTGCGGGTCGTCCTGGTGGAGGACGTGGTGACCAGCGGTGGCGCCGTCGTGGAAGCCGCCCGGGTGCTGCGGGAGCAGGGCGCTCTCGTCGAGGACGTCCTGTGCGTGATCGACCGCCAGGAGGGTGGCGGGGAAACTCTCGCCGCCCTCGGCCTCACCCTGCATCCGGTCCTCACCCGCGCCGAACTGGACGCGGTCGCCTGAGGCCGGGCGTGGGGCCGTCCGAGCTGTTCGTCTACGGCACCCTGTGCTTCCCGGAGGTTGCCCGGGCCCTGCTCGGCCGGCTGCCGTGCTCGCGGCCGGCGGCGGCCGCCGGGTGGCGGGCGGCGGCGCTGCCCGGTCGGGCCTACCCGGGCCCTGTCCCTT
>NZ_CAKKTL010000321.1:0-4974 GCF_920664355.1 Protofrankia sp. CiP1_Cm_nod2 | reverse complement strand
CGTCCGCCCCGGCCCGCCGTGCCCCCGCGTGCCGTGCCCCCGCGTGCCGTGCCCCCGCGTGCCGTGCCCCCGCGTGCCGTGCCCCCGCGTGCCGTGCCCCCGCGTGCCGTGCCCCTGTGTCCGGTCTCCCTGTGCGCGGTGCCTCCGTCCACCGTGGCACGGCCCGTCGCGGCGCTGTCGGCCCGGGGGCGGCCTGCCGCGGTGGTGGTGGCCGTGCCGTGGCCCGTCATGGCGCCGCTGGCCGGGAGGAGGCCATTGGCCGCGAGGACGTCCATCACAGATGGGAGTGCGTTCGTCGCGTTTGGAAGGACTACTGGCCCGTCATCAACCCCCGGCGTCACAGCAGTGATTTTTCCACTACCCGATGCGACATTCCCGTGCCGGGAAATCAGTGGCCAGTCCCGCCGGACTCCGAATATCGCACCCGTGACCGCTTCTGTCGGTACCTGTCAGCGCCTGCCGCCACTTTGCCGGTACCTGTCCGGCATCCCGTTGCCGCCTGTCAGTGCCTGTCAGTGCCTGTCAGTGCCTGTCGGGACGTGTCAGTACGTGGCAGTGGGTGTCAGGCGGGCCCGGCGGGCCTGTCGGTCACAAAGATCGCGGTGGACGGGAAGAAGCGGCCCCGCACCGGCCCCCACTGGCCCCAGACCCGGTCGTGACCGGCCGGCCACTCCGGCTCGATCACGTCCAGCAGGCGCAGCCCGGCCGCCACCAGCTCCCGGACCCGGTCACCGACGGTCCGGTGCGTCTCGGCGTAGGTCGTCCGGCCGGCCCAGTCCCGTTCCACGTAGGCCCGGCGGTCGAAGTAGCTGCGCACGACCGTCAGCCCCTCCTTGCCCGGGTGGTCGGGAAACGACCAGATCATCGGATGTGTCGTGGAGAAGACCCAGCGGCCGCCGGGCCGCAGCACCCGGGCGACCTCGCGCATGACCGCGGCGCTGTCCGCGACGAACGGGATCGCGCCAAAGGCGGAGCAGGCCGTGTCCACACTCGCGTCGGCCAGCGGCAGCCGGGCCGCGTCGGCCTGCACCAGGGGGACCGGCACACCGGTGGCGGCCGACAGCGCGCGGGCGTGCCGCAGCTGCCCGGCGGAGAGGTCCAGCGCCACCACCTCGGCGCCGCGGGCGACCAGCCAGCGGGCGCACTGCGCGCCACCGCAGCCGATCTCCAGGACGGTGCGGCCGCGGACCTCGCCGAGCAGCCCGGCGTCGGCCTCCCGCAGCCCCTCCGGGCACCACAGGAAGTCGGTGTCGCCGAGGAAGGCGCCGTGTTCGGCCTGGTAGTCGTCGGCGGTGGCGTCCCAGTAGCCGCGGCTGGCCCACCGGGCACTGTCGTCGTCGATGTCGCTGTAGCCGAACTCCGCCGGGTGGTAGTGGCCCGGAGGGTACTGCGGCGCGGCCCGGCGGGCGGGCGCCGGCTCGCGGGCTGCCGGGCCGGGGTGTTCTGCTCCGTTCACGGCATCGATCCTCGCAGTGTCAGGCGGGCCCCTGGACGCCGGCGGTGGTATGCGGGCGGGCGCGCCGGGTCTGCCGGCGTGGCCTCGCAGTGGTCCGTGCGCCCGGCGGCCCCGCCGGTCCTGTGATCCTGGACGAGGTTACGGGCCCCTGGCGTTGACCACCTTGGACACCGGTCCCTAGACTTAGGACTGGCACGAGAGTCCGTGGATCTCAGACGTAGCAGATCCGCTCGAGCGTCGCTTTCGGTATCGACAGTGTTCGTTTAGCACGGTCCCTGTCCCTCCGTCCCGGCGGTTCGACCCGGCCCTCGTGCATACGACGAACCCCGTAGTCGGAGCCGACCCCTTGACGAGCACCACCGACGTACGACCCGTGGAGACCGTGACCACACCGCCTACCCCGACCACCCCGCAGGTCGCGGTCAACGACATCGGCTCGGCCGAGGACTTCCTCGCCGCCGTCGACAAAACGATCAAATTTTTCAACGACGGCGACATCGTCGACGGAACCATCGTCAAGGTGGACCGCGACGAGGTGCTCCTTGACATCGGCTACAAGACCGAAGGCGTCATCCCGTCCCGGGAGCTTTCGATCAAGCACGATGTCGACCCGCACGAGGTCGTCACCGTCGGCGATCATGTCGAGGCCCTCGTTCTCCAGAAGGAGGACAAGGAAGGCCGGCTCATCCTGTCGAAGAAGCGCGCCCAGTACGAGCGCGCCTGGGGCACGATCGAGAAGCTCAAGGAAGAGGACGGCGTCGTCAACGGCACCGTCATCGAGGTCGTCAAGGGCGGCCTCATCCTCGACATCGGGCTGCGCGGCTTCCTGCCGGCCTCCCTGGTGGAGATGCGCCGCGTCCGCGACCTGCAGCCCTACGTCGGCCGTGAGCTCGAAGCCAAGATCATAGAGCTGGACAAGAACCGGAACAACGTGGTCCTCTCCCGCCGGGCCTGGCTGGAGCAGACCCAGAGCGAGGTCCGCTCGGAGTTCCTCGCCCAGCTCGCCAAGGGCCAGATCCGCAAGGGTGTTGTCAGCTCCATCGTCAACTTCGGCGCGTTCGTCGACCTCGGTGGTGTCGACGGCCTGGTGCACGTCTCCGAGCTGTCCTGGAAGCACATCGACCACCCGTCCGAGGTCGTCGAGGTGGGCCAGGAGGTCACGGTCGAGGTCCTCGACGTCGACCTGGAGCGGGAGCGGGTGTCGCTGTCACTGAAGGCCACCCAGGAAGACCCGTGGCGCCAGTTCGCCCGCACCCACGCCATCGGCCAGGTCGTGCCGGGCCGGGTCACCAAGCTCGTGCCGTTCGGCGCGTTCGTCCGGGTGGACGAGGGCATCGAGGGCCTGGTGCACATCTCCGAGCTGGCCGAGCGCCACGTGGAGATCCCCGAGCAGGTCGTCAACGTCGGGGACGAGATCCTCGTCAAGGTCATCGACATCGACCTGGACCGTCGCCGGATCAGCCTGTCCCTCAAGCAGGCCAACGACAGCAGCGCGCTGCTGCCCGACGGCGAGGCCTTCGACCCGTCCCAGTACGGGATGGAGGCCAAGTACGACGAGCAGGGCAACTACGTCTACCCCGAGGGCTTCGACCCGGAGACGGGGGAGTGGCTGCCCGGCTTCGAGGAGCAGCAGGCCGAGTGGGAGCGGCAGTACGCCGAGGCCCAGCAGCGCTACGAGGCGCACCAGGCACAGATCCGCGCCGCTCAGGAGGCCGAGGCCGCCGCGGTCGCGCCGTCGTCCTACACCTCCGCCGAGTCGGAGCAGCCCGCCTCCGCGATCGACGAGGAAGCGTTGCGCCGGCTTCGCGAGCAGTTCGGCCGCGAGTAGCACGGAAGATCATCAAGCGATAGCGGGGGCCGGCGGGAGATCTCCCGCCGGCCCCCGCATATGTTCGTGTCACAGGTGGGGTTCGTGTCACAGGCGCGGCCGCCGGTGGCGTGTCCCCGCTCTGAGGGCAGCGCGGTGTCGCTGCCAGCGGCCCGGGGGCTGGCCTCGGGCAGCGCGGGACAAGCATGATCGCGCTGCCTCCGGCCCCTTGTGAACCGCTGGTTCAGCCCACGTCCTGCCTGCCGGCAGATCCCTGATCGACAGATTTACAAGATCTTTATCGTCCGGGAAGGCGTCGTGCGGTGGCTTCCTAGAGGATGATCTCGCAGTTGACCACGAACTCCCCGTTCTTGCAGGTGTCGTAGCCGCCCCGTCCGTCGATCGAGTCGGTCCCGTCACCCCCGTTGAGCGCGTCGTTGCCGTTGCTGCCCGGGATGCTGTCGCTGCCCGGACCGCCCATGACCGAAAGCGGGCTCACCGGTGTGCCGCCGGTGAAGACCAACTGGTCGTTGCCGTCACCGAGGCAGATCGTCACGTTGCTCACGAACGGGCTGACGTAGACAACGTCGTTCCCGCCTTTGGCCGAGATCACGTCGTTGCTCCGGGCGGTGATGAAGTCCGCGCCGTCGCTCCCGACGACGGTGGCGGTGAGCGCGGCGCCGGTGAACTGGTTGACGCAGGTCTCGACGGCCGCTGAGGCAGGGGACGACAGGCCGGTGAGCAGGACCGGCAGGAGCGCGGTGGTGGAAGCCGCGAGGGCGACGGTGAGCCGACGGGTACGCATGATCTCTCCTTCTGACGCCGGCCGGTCGGTCGGGTTGGTGGTGCCGGCGTCGAGGAGAGTTCGGCGCCCAGGGCGGGCCGGATCGAAGATGTCTCCTTGCCGACACGTCCGCCCGCGATCCGCTGGCCGGGAAAACCGCGGGACAGCCGGAATCGCGTGTGGTGGATGCCGCTCGGTCAGGCGCCGGCAAAAGAGGGTGCGACGTCGAGCATCGCCTGGGCGATCTCGATGTCTCCCGCCATCTCGGCACCGAGATCCGCTGTCTGCCTGCGGTCGGCGACCAGGAGACAGAAGTCGAGGATGCGCGTGCGCAGCCACGCGTCCGCGGCGGGCCCCTTCCCCGTGCCGGGGATCTCGCGCGGGCCGTCCGGCCCGATCAGCCACCGGCCCCCACCGGCGCCCGACAGGTCGACCAGGAGGGTGGCCTGCCTGGACCGGTCGGGCAGGGCGGCTCGCCGTTTCGGGTCGAGCGCGCGCATCGCCGTGTCGGCCATCCGGTGGAGATGGGCGGCGGGAGGAAGCGGCATGGTGAGGCCGACCTGCTCGGCGATGTCGCGTCCGTGGATCCAGGTCTCGAACGCCCGAGCGGTCAGGTGGTCGTGCAGGTGGGCGGCGGATGTCGTGTCCGGGGCGGCCGACCGGGCGGCCGGCCGGGCGGTGGAGGGCTCGGCCGGCCCGAGACGGCCGGCGATCCGGTCCGCCCCGTCATGCCATGCCCGCCAGGTGCGTTCCGCCGTCCAGCCGTGCTGGTGGGCGTGGACGGCGGCGGTCCGCTCGTCGAGGTCGGTGCTTTCCACCGGCGGGTCCACCGCCAGGCCGATCCGGGCCGCGAGCAGCCCGTCGGAAGCGGCCAGATGCGCGATCAACTCCCGCGGGTTCCAGCCGTTGACGATCGGGCGCGCCCAC
>NZ_CAKKTL010000320.1:0-4995 GCF_920664355.1 Protofrankia sp. CiP1_Cm_nod2 | reverse complement strand
AGCGGGGACGGCTGGCGGAACCGGCCCGGCCGCCCGCAGGACGGCCGGCGGACCGGGGACGTCCCGCGGGCGGCCGGGCCGGGAAGGCCACCGGGCGCAAGGCGATGACCCTCGGCCGGGCCAGCGGCACCATGGCGATCGGTACGGTGGCCTCCCGGGCGTCGGGGTTCCTGCGGACGGTGGCGATCGCCGCGGCGATCGGCACCGGCGCGGTCGGGGACGCCTACAACGTCGCCAACACCACCCCGAACATCCTCTACGACCTGCTGCTCGGCGGGGTGCTGTCCAGCGTGATCGTGCCGGTGCTGGTCCGGGCGGCCAGGGAGGACCCGGACGAGGGCGAGGCGTTCGCGTCCTCGCTGCTCACCCTGGTGGTGCTGGGGCTCGGTGTCATCGTGGTGGCCGCGACGCTGGCCGCGCCGGCCATCATCGGCGTCTACCTGGCCGCCGGCGGCGCCGAGCAGGATCTCGCCGTGACGTTCCTGCGGTGGTTCCTCCCGCAGGTGATCTTCTACGGGCTGGGCGCCACGATCGGGGCGATCCTCAACGTCCGCCAGTCGTTCGCCGCGCCGATGTTCACGCCGGTGCTCAACAACCTGATCGTGATCGCGACCTGCGTGGCGTTCATCTTCGTGCCCGGGCCGCGCCCGCCCACGGTCGGCGGGATCAGCGACACCCAGATCACCGTCCTGGCCGCCGGCACCACCCTCGGTGTCGTGGTCATGACGCTCGCGCTGCTGCCGTCGCTGCGGGCGGCCGGCTTCCGCTACCGGCCGCGGCTGGACCTCACCCACCCCGGGCTGCGCCAGGCGGTGCGCCTGGCCGGCTGGACGCTGCTCTACGTGGCGATCAGCCAGCTCGGCTACCTGGTCATCGTGCGTCTCGCCAGCTCCACGACGGCGTACACCGTGTACACGTACGGGTACCAGATCTTCCAGCTCCCCTACGCCATCGTCGCGGTGTCCGTGATCACCGCGCTGTTGCCGCGGATGAGCGTGCATGCCGCGGACAACCGTCGCGACCTGGTCCGCCAGGACCTGTCCACCGGGACGCGGCTGGCGGCGGTGGTGATCGTGCCGGCGGCACTCGCGCTGCTGGCGCTGGGCCGCCCGGTCGCGGTCGCGCTGTTCAACCACGGCGCGGTCAGCTACGCCGAGGCCCTGCGCATCGGGGACACCCTGGCCGCGTTCGCCGTCGCCCTGGTGCCGTTCTCCCTGTTCCAGGTGCAGCTGCGGGTGTTCTACGCCCACCAGGACAGCCGGACCCCCGCGCTGGTCAACATGGGGATCGTCGCCACCAACATCGCCGGCGCGGCGGCACTGAGCGCGCTGCTGCCCGACCGGCTGCGGTCGGTGGCGCTGGCGCTGGCCTTCGCCGTGTCCTACCTGGTCGGGGCCGTGGTCTCCTCGGTCCTGCTGCGGGGCCGCCTGGGCGGTATCGACGCCAGCCGGACCGCCCGCATGCTCACCCAGGTGACCATCGCCGGCGGGCTGGGCGCGGTCGTCGCCGCGGGGGTCTGCGCCCTGGTACGAGAGGTGCTCGGCCGGGGCTGGCTCGGTTCGGGCGTGAGCGTCGTGCTCGCCTGCGCGGTGGGGCTGCCCGTCTACCTGGTGGCCATCGTCCGGATGCGGCTGCCCGAAATGGCCGCGCTCGCCACAGCCGTCCGGGGCCGGTTCGGTGCACGATCGACACACTGATCCCGACTGATCCCGGCTACAACCGACACAGCGCCCGGGCGCTCCCCCAAAGGCTCGTACACTGAACAGGCTGCATCCGGCTACGACAGTCGGACGCGTCGGCGATGACGGAGGCACTGTGGTCGACGGGCACAACCGACCGCCACAGGTCGACGTCGATAATGACGTGACGAGCAGCGCGACCTGGAAGGCCGGCACCGTGGCGGTACCGGCGTCCCCCGACGCCACCGGCCCGATGGATCCCCCCGGGCCCCCCACCCTGCCGGTCAGCACCGTGCTGGACGGCAGATATCAGCTTCTGTCGGTCATGCACGCACGTGGGCCGGTCACCCTGTGGCGCGGTGACGACCGGATCCTCGCCCGGCCCGTCGCCGTCCGTGTGGTGCAACACACCGGCACCGGCGCGCGCGACTCCGCGGCCCTCGACCGTGCCGCCGAGATGCTGCTGTCGGCCGCCATCGGCTCCGGCCGGCTGGTGCACCCGGGCGCGGCATCGACCTACGACGCCACGTCGACCACCACCGAGGCCGGCCGCGTCTCCTACGTGGTGAGCGAATGGGTGGAGGGCCGCTCCCTGCAGGCGCTGTCCGCGCAGCGGCCGCTGCGCCCGGACCAGGCCGCGACCGTCCTGCTCGCCGTCGCCCGGGTGCTCGCCGCCGCCCACGAACGCGGCATCCACCACGGTGACCTGCGCGCCAGCGACGTCATCGTCTCCGGCCACGGCATGGTCAAGGTCGTCGACCTCGGCACCGGCTCGGTCGTGGCGGCGCTGGAGAAGGGCGCGCACAGCCAGGCCGAGCCCTGGGCCGGCTCCGTCGGCGCCGCCGAGGACGTCCGGGCCATGGGCGGTCTGCTCTACGCCGCGCTGACCGGGCACTGGCCGTTGGACCGCGGCGACACCGGGCTCCCCCCGGCGGCAAGGACCGACGACGGCCAGGTGCGCTCGCCACGGCAGGTCCGCGCGGACGTCCCCCCGGACCTTGACGCGCTCACCCTGGCCGCGCTCGGGGACGACCGTGCCCACCGGCCGGCGATCACGTCCGCGGCCGAGCTCGCCGAGGCGCTCGAGGATCTCGCCCCCGCGGACGGCACCCTGGATCTCGGCCGGGTCCGGTTCGACGACGAGCCGTCGCTGACCCGGACCATGACCACGGGGCCCTCGACCGCCGGTTACACCGTGGACGGGTCCGATGCGGACCACTACGACGTGGCGGGCTCCTACGGCCCGCCGGGGAGCGCGGCGTACCCGCCCGGCGGCGGCCATCGCGGCGGCTACCAGGACGGCCGGGCTCGCCAGGACGACGGCCGCTTCCCGGCGGACCAGCCCCGCCGCGACCGTTCCGCTCCCGCCCTCGGGACGCCCGGCTTCCTCGGCGACTACCCCCCGGACGAGCGGGGCGCCCGGCGCTCGCGCGGCCCGCGGCCGCGCCGCAGGCTGCTGCTCGTGGCCGGGTTCATCGCCACCATCGCGGTGGTCGCGGTGACGGTGACGTCGGTCGCGCTGACCCGTGACACCGGCCGGAAGGCTCCGGCCGCCCCGTCCGCGGCCCCGTCCAGGACCGCCCCGGCCGGTACCGGTACGCCGCTGCCGGCCCCGAACGTGCTGGCCTTCGACCCGCCGCCCGGGCAGAACGGCGAGAACGACGCGGAGGCCCCGAAGGCCATCGACGGCAACCCGTCCACCGTCTGGACGACGGAGGGCTACAACAACACCGACGGCCGGCAGTTCGGCGGGCTGAAGTCCGGGGTGGGTCTCCGGCTGGACTTCGGCCACCCCGTCACCATCAGCCAGATGACGATTGCTTTTGGTTTCGGCCCTACCGCGTTCGAGCTGCGTGCCGGTGACGCCGCCGTGAACGACGCCAGCGCCTACAGCGTGGTCCTCCCCGAAACCCTCGCCACCAACACGACCGTGTCCGTCCCGGAGGCGGCCGCCCACCGGTACTGGGTCGTCTGGCTGACCAAGCTGCCGACGGTGGACGACGGCCGGTTCAAAGGCGCTGTCACGGACGTCTCCTTCCGCTCCTGACCAGCGGGAAGACGCCGTCCTGGCCAGGCTCTCGCCGCCCCGTGACCCCCGCCCAGCCGCCAGCCCCCGTCAACGGCACGCCGGACGGCGCCGCCAACGCGGCCGTCGCCGGTAGCGGCATCGTCCCCCCGCCTGCGCCGGCCGCCCCGGCCGCCCCGCCCGGCCCAGTCCCCCCGCCCGGCCCAGTCCCCCCAGCCGGCCCAGTCCCCCCAGCCGGCCCAGTCCCCCCAGCCGGCCCAGTCTCCCCGGCCGGCCCGGTGAACGCGGTGAACGCGGCGGCCCTCCCGGTGGCACCGGCGGAGCGGGACAGGGACCTGCTCCGCCGGCATGCCGACGGGGACCCGGACGCCTTCACCGAGCTGGTACGAGCCCACAGCGGCCGCGCGTGGGCGGTGGCGCTGGGCATGCTGCGGGACCGGGAGGACGCCGCTGACGCCGTCCAGGAGGCGATGCTGTCGGCCTACCGGGGCGCCGCGGCCTTCCGCGGCGAGGCGTCGGTGTCCACCTGGCTGCACCGCATCGTCGTCAACGCCTGCCTGGACAGGCTGCGCCGGCGCGCGGCCCGCCCGCAGGTCCCGCTGCTCACCGGCGGCGACGACGGTCACGACGGTGGTGGCGGTGGCCGCGGCGGCGACGAGCCGGCCGAACCGCGTGACGCGATCGTCGAAGGTGAGACGCGGCTGGCCGTCGAATCCGCGCTGCGCCGGCTTCCGGAACCACTGCGGCTGGCGGTGATACTCGTCGACATCCAGGGCTGGTCGGTCGCGGATGCCTCCGAACTGCTCGCGGTCCCGGTGGGCACGGTGAAAAGCCGCTGCGCGCGGGGACGCGCGAAGCTGGCTGTAATGCTCGACTACCTGCGTCCCGGGAACCCTGCGCCGCTCGATTCCGTCAGTCAGAGCAGGCACGTCAATACGTCCGGAGTGGTCGGAGGAGGTGTCGGCGATGACCGCTGATCGGCATCCGGATGTGGAGCACCTCGATGCCTACGCCGGTGGGGACCTTTCGGCGTCCGTCGTGGAACTCCACGTCCGCGGCTGCCCGCAGTGCGGCGAAACCGTGGCGGCGCTGCGCCGGGTGCGTCACGACCTCGCCGCGCTGGCCTCGGTGACCATGCCGGAGGACGTCGCGACCAGGCTGTACGCCGCCCTGGTCAGCGAGCAGGAGCGGACCCGGCCGACCGGCCCCGACGGCCCTGCCGGCCGGGCCGGTCGGGGCCGGCTCGAGGCGGGCGGCCTCGAGCCAGTGCCGCCGCGGTCGGCGCCACGG
>NZ_CAKKTL010000319.1:0-4999 GCF_920664355.1 Protofrankia sp. CiP1_Cm_nod2 | reverse complement strand
ATGCAGACAGCCCGTGTCCGCGTGGCGCGGCGCGGCGCACGGCAGGCTTCCTCCGACCGGCCCGCGCATCGCGCTCACACATACAGGGATGGCGTCCCGAGCTGCCGCCCGGTCGTATGTTGCAGGTCCCCGGCCGCGGGGAGGTTTTCGTGCGGCAGACCCGGGCCGACCGGGACGGTGTACTGCCGGTGTTGCTGCTGCACGGGTGGACCTGGTCGCTGGACGTCAATTTCTTCGGGTTGCTGCCACCGCTGTCCCAGCGGCATCCGATTGTCGGCCTGGACCAGCGTGGCCACGGACGCGGACTGCCGATCGCCGGGGAGTTCTCCATCGCCGACTGCGCCGAAGACGTCATAGCGGTGCTCGACGTCCTGAATATCGACCGCGTGATCGTGTGCGGATTCTCCCTCGGCGGCTTGGTGGGAACGCATATGGCGTTGGCTCATCCGCAGCGGGTCGCGGGCCTGGTCCTGACAGCTTGCGCACTGAACTACCGGCAGAACCGCCGCGACCGCCTGTTGTGGACCACTCTTGCGACGGCAGCCCCGCTGGCTCGCCTCAAACGACACACTGTGCCGCCCCGCCTTGCAACGGCAACTGGCCGACCAGCTCGGGGCACATGTCATCCCGGTAGCAGCCGATCAGGATCTTCCGGTGGTCCATCCCGACCTGTTCGCCACCGCCGTGCTGGACGCAGTTGCCAGGGTGAACGCCCGCGTGAGCGGGGCGTAGCGCTGCTCGGTCGCGCTCATTTCCACGCCGTGCCTTCCCCGGGGCCTCGGCATGATGATTGATCCACAACTAGGCGCTACGCTATGTAGCCAGGAGCGGGAGGACTCGATTCCGGTCGCCGGCGATTCTCTCGGTCGCCTGACAAGGTGACAAACGGCGTTATCGACATTTTTGTCGGCCTTGTCGACCCGGGTTCCGGACGCGTCCCGTCCAGCCCGGACGGGACGCCGGCCGCCGTGACCGTGGTCGCCGCGAGCGTGCACGACAACACCATCGGCGTCACGTTACTGGTCTCCTGAACTGTCGACGTATATTGCTGCCAAGCGGGACACGGTGCTTACGGTTAAGGCAGGCGTGATGGGAGACCAAGTCGATGTCGGCCGGGCGCCCGGCGAGTCGGACAACCTGACTGTGCGAGCATCGGAGCGCCCGTGGAGTGGGCGTAGCGCCGCTTCCCGTGGCCCGCTCAAGATCTTCTACTCCTATGCTCACGAGGATGAGCCGATCCTGGCGGAGTTACGCAAGCATCTCGCGCCGCTTCGTCATGAGCAGATCGTCGTGGACTGGTATGACCGCGAGCTCCTGCCCGGGGCTGACTGGGATTCGGAGATCAGCTCTCGCCTCGAGTCGGCGGACATAGTGATCGCTCTCCTGTCTGCGGACTTCGTCGCCTCGCAGTACGCGTATGGCCGGGAGTTGCGTAGGGCACTTGAGCTGCACGATCGAGGCAGCTTGGCGCTGGTTCCCGTGGTCGTTCGTCCGTGTCGCTGGGAACGCCTGCCGGTCGCGCGCCTACAGGTGCTGCCGGAAGATGCAAAGCCGATCACTAGCTGGGGAGAGCCGGACCGGGCATACCTGTCGGTGGCGGTCGGCGTTGAACGTGCGGTGCGGGGCTTGCTCTCGCGCAGCGAAAGCCTTGTCGATGACTGGCTCGAATCCCGCGTCATCCGGCGTCGTGTGATCAGACAAATTCAGGATTACCTGCGGGTCCTCGGCTACTACAGAGGGCCGATCGATGGCATTCCAGGCGTGGGAACCGAGCATGCCGTGCAGGCGTTTCAACGCCGCGCTGGTATCAAGGCCGACGCGATGATCGGCCCGGAGGTGATCCGCCGTCTCGAAGACGCCGTTAACTCCGGCGCCGCAGCGTCGTCGGGTCAGCCGACCTGAAAGGCATACTTCCAGCACGAGCCGGTCCAAGATCTCTTGTCCGGCCCCCCGTCCGCGCTGGCACGCCCGTACCCTCGCCGGCCGGTTCGCCGGCGAGCTAACCCGCGTCAGCCCTACCCGCCACGGCCAAGCCGGAGCTCACTTACGAACCCGCCTGCCTTGCCGCCGGTTCCGCTTTCGCATGTGATCGGGATGGGTTGCGAGACGGGTCGCGAATTTCGGGCGGCAGGGCTACGGCGTTGGATGCCGGTAACCGGATTCGTCGCTCTTCCGGTAGCTACCTGACACTGTGGGTGGAGCCCCGAGTATGAGTGCCATGAGCCCTTCCGTTGATGATCAAAGTCAGGCGCGCCGCGCCGGTGGGGGTGGCAGTGGCCGCCCCCACGTACGGGTCCCCAATGAACGGGTCCTCTTCGTGCGGATGCGCACGTCGCAGGACCGCGCGGCCGATGCGATCACGTCGTTTGCGGGTTCCCTGCCGTTCGTGTATCTCCACGCCATCTGGTTCGGTGTCTGGGTTCTGCTGAACGAGGGCGTGTTCGGCCGGGCTGGCGTCTTCGATCCGTATCCGTTCGGACTGCTCACGATGATCGTCAGCCTGGAAGCGATCTTCCTGTCCACCTTCGTGATGGTGAGCCAGAACCGCGAGGCGGCACGGCAGAACCTGCGGGCCGAACTCGATTTTGAAACCGACCTGCGGGCCATGGTGTGGTCTGCCCACATCGGTACGGCTCTTGGTCTCGACCCCGAGGAGATCGAGCGGCACGCCCAGGAGATCATCGCGCAGGCCAGGGCGGACATCGTTCAGCCGTCCGCGCCCCCGCGGTTCTCGGAGATCACGAACGAGACTCATCCCTGAAACGACCGTCGCGGGGACGACTACGTGAGTCAGGATGTCGACGAGGCCGCTTTCCTGAAGAGCAGTCTGATTCAGAGCGTCGTCCTCGGAAACTCCTGATGATCGGTGAAGCAGTCGGCCGGTCCGGGATCGGCGGCACGTACGACATCGTGTGACACGTCAGGTCCATCAGGTTGCCCCTTGCGGTCGCGCGTCGAGGAGATCCGGGCGGCCGGGCAGCGTGAACGTCGAGCTCGGAGCCGTCCCGACAGCGGCGCGGCGATGAGCGGGGCGGCGGGCAGCGCGGCAGTCCGAGTTCGATAGCGCGCCACGACGGTGACCTGCCCCATCACGCCGTCGAAGCTGGCGAGGCCTCGCCGTCGAGGACGGTGGCGGTGATCGCGGCCGCGTCGGTCACGATCGACGCGTCGCGGGCGGTACGCGCGAGCAGGAGCGCGCCTTCGAGCGTGGCGACTGCCCAGCGGGCCAGACGCCGGGCCTCCGCTGCGGGCCGGCCTGCCCATCTGAGTTTGTCGGCGAGGGGCTCGGCCCAACGCTCGAATGCGGCGCTCGAGGTCTCCGCGACCGCGTCCGTGATGCCGGCGAGCTCCAGGGCGACCGTCGCGACGGGGCAGCCGCGCTCGTAGCCGGACTCTCGGAGGTCCGCCGCCTGCTTCGCGGCGATCGCCGCGACAAGCTCACCAGGTGTGCGCGCCGCGGCGGCGAGGTGATCGATCAGCTCTCGGACCCGGTCACCGCTGAACGCGATCGACTCGACGGCGAGCTCCTCCTTCCCGCCCGGGAAGTGGTGGTAGAACGAGCCCTTCGGCGCCCCGCTGGCGGCGAGGATCGTCTCCAGGCCGGTCGCCGCGTACCCCTGGCGGCGGAACAGGTCGGCAGCGGCAGCGATTGCGGCGCCGCGGGCGGTTGAGGTTCTCGGCATCTGGACTCCCTTGGACTCCTTGTCTTTCGCTGCCGGCCATACTATGGTGGGCGCCATACTATGGCGATCGCCATAGTATTAGTCGGAGAGGACGCCCTCATGCCCGTCGTCACCGTTCAGATCCCGGCCGGTTCGCTCGACCCCGTACAGAAGTCCGAGCTCATCGCCCGGATCACCGACGCCGTCGTCGAGGTCGAGAAGGCCGAAGCGATCCGTCCGTACGTCTACGTAATCGTCGACGAGACGAGCCGCGACGGATACGGACTCGCGGGCACCCCCGTCGACGTCACGCTGGCGAAGGCCGCGCAGCGATGACCCTCGACGGCCGCACAGCGCTCGTCACCGGGTCGACGTCCGGCATCGGCCGGGCCGCCGCCGAAGCACTCGCCGCTCGCGGCGCCCACGTCATCGTCACCGGGCGCGACGCGGCGAAGGCGGCGGAGGTCGTCGCCGGGATCGAGCACGCCAGCGGGGTCGCGCGGCCGGTCATCGCCGATCTCGCGACCCCCAGCGGCCTCACCGCGCTCGCTGCCCTCGACGACGTCGACATTCTCGTCAACAACGCCGGGTACTACCGGTTCGCGCCAACCACGGCGACGAACCAGGCCCTCTTCGACGCGTTGGTCGACGTGAACCTGCGCGCCCCGTTCCTCCTCGGCCAGGCGCTGATCCCGAAGATGGCCGCGCGCGGGCACGGCGCTGTCGTCAACGTCTCGACCGTCGCCGCGCGGGTCGGCACGTCGACATCGGCGGCCTACGGCGCAGTCAAGGCCGGACTCGAATCGATCACCCGCGCGTGGGCGGCCGAGTTCGGCCCGTCCGGTGTGAACGTCAACGCCATCGCGGTGGGCCCCACCCACACTCCCGGCACTGACGCCGTCGTCCAGGTCCTTGAGGGCCTCACCCGCGCCTTCCCGCTCGGCCGCCTGTTCCGGCCGGAGGAGATCGCGGATGCGATCGCGTACCTCGCCGGGGCCGACTATCTCCACGGGGCAACGCTCGCTGTCGACGGCGGCGCGAGCGTGGTCGTACCCGCGCCGCGGTAGCCACCGACCGTGTGACGCGCCGGAACGCTTCATCTGCGCTCGTGACCGCCTGGCTGGACCTTCCGTGACTCACGAATCGAGCTTGCCCACCGGAGCATCGTACCGTTCAGCCACCGACACGACCCGCACCGGAACCGTCACTACGAGCCCTCAGGCCGTCGTGGTGAGCGATAAGGAAAAGGCGCATCAGATGCGTCAGATGGGGACCAGGAAGGCGAGCGAAAGCGAACCGCTGTCGAAGTGTCGAAACCAGATCAGACGGTATCGAAA
>NZ_CAKKTL010000318.1:0-5007 GCF_920664355.1 Protofrankia sp. CiP1_Cm_nod2 | reverse complement strand
CTCCAGCGCGGAGACGAAGTTGCTCTTGCCCGCCCCGTTCGGGCCGATCAGGACGTTCAGCCCGCCCAGCCGGACCCGCGTCGAGCGGATCGAGGTGTACCCCTCGACCGTCACCGCCGCAAGCCGACCTGCCGTCATACGATCACTCTACGGCGGGCACCACCGCGGGCGGCGTCTGGCTGTGCGTCCGGGCTGGCCGGGGGAGCGGAACGTGCGCCGTTCACCGGCCCGTTCCCGCCCGACCTGCGAGAACGACCTCACCGGACTCGCGGGGTCAGGTGGGTCATCAGGGGGTCAGGTTCCACAGGGCGTCGAGGGGGAGGGCGGAGAGGCGGTCGCCGAAGGGTAGGGTCTGCTGGCCGGTGTAGAGGACGTAGCCGGCTACGAAGCGTGGGCCGAGCAGGTTGGCGAGGTGGCGTAGGCCGGCGAGGTCCTCGGTGCGGACGGTGGCGCCGGCTTTGACCTCGATCCCGACGACACGGCCGTCGGGGGTCTCCAGCAGTGCGTCCACCTCGACCTTGTCCTTCGTCCGGTAGTGGTAGAGGCGGGCGGACTGCTCGTTCCAGCCGAGTTGGCGGGCGAGTTCGGTGAGGACGAAGTTCTCGACCATCGGGCCGGCGGTGCCGTCGGGTTCCCCGAGCCGGGCCGCGTCCTGCCCCAGCAGATGGCAGGCTATGCCGCTGTCCACGTATGCCAGCTTCGGTGTGCCGACCGCCCGGTGGGTGTGGCCGGTGGACCAGGCCGGAACCAGCTTGATGAGAAAGACCGCGGACAGCAGGTCCAGGTAGCGGTTGAGAGTGGTTCTGGGGATGCCGGACTGTGACGCGAGCGCGCCGGGTACCAGCAGCCCACCGGACCGGCTCGCGAGCAGGGCGAGCAGTTGGTGCAGCTCACCGCGGCGCTGGATGGCGGACAGTTCGGTGACGTCCCGGGCGATGAGGGTGGACAGGTAGGAGTCGAAGAACGCCGTCCGGCGGCGGGGTGAGCGCCGCACCGCTTCGGGGTAGCCGCCGCGGACGATGCGTTCGAGGTAGTCGCGGCGTCGCAGCGGCGAGGTGCGGCTGAGCCCGGGGCCGTGGGTGAAGGCCGCGTCGACGAAGTGGTCCGGCGTCCCGTCGATCTCTCCCTGTGAGAACGGCCACAGTTCGATGGTCTCGATGCGCCCGGGGAGCGCGTCCGGAAGGTCGCGTAGGGCGAGGATCTGAGCGGAGCCGGTCAGGAGGAAGCGGCCGGGCCGGGGGTCGGTGTCCACCGCCACCTTGATCGAACGGAACAGTTCGGGGGCGAGCTGGACCTCGTCCACGACCAACAGGCCGTCGTGGTCGATGAAGCCTGTCGGGTCGTCGTGCGCGGCGCGCAGCGTGGCGGGGTCGTCGAGCAGGCGGATCAGCGGGTTGGCGGTGGCGGCGGCGGCCAGCCGGGCGAGGGTGCTCTTGCCGGCCTGTCGCGCGCCGTTGATCGCGACGACTCTGGTGTCTCCCAGCGCCTCCACGATGAGTGCCTCCGCCTTGCGTCTGATCAGCGCGCCTGATGCGTTCACACCACCATTATGGACACTTGGCCGCCATGATCGTGGTCATCTGGTCGCATGGTCTGTGGACAGTTGGACGCAGGTATCGTGGTCACCTGGACACTGTCCTTGCGGTTATCTGGTCGGACGGGTCGTGGTGAAATGGACGCTCGGTGCGTGGGCGGGTGGCCTTGCGCCGCGTGGACGATCGGCCGCTGGGATGCCTGATCGTGGTGGTGCCCTGACGGATCCGTGGCGGCATGGCTTCGTGACGGTGACGGGCGGTGGGCGTGAATGTTCGTTCGGTTGCGGCGCTGGCGGCCGGTAAGGTCGGTCGCGGTACGGGCGTCGTGATACGGGCGTGCTCGGGCGCCTGAAGCAACCACGGCAGGCCCAGGAACTACAGCGAACGGGCGGAACGGTCGATGAAGACGGCGATGCGGTCACACCTGTGCGGTGCGCTGCGCACGGAGCACATCGGTGCGACGGTTACGGTATGCGGCTGGGTGGCCCGCCGCCGCCAGCACGGCCAGTCGCTGATGTTCGTCGATCTGCGGGATCACTCCGGCCAGGTGCAGTGCGTGGTGGACGGCTCCGTCGACGTCCGCTCCGAGTATGTCGTCGCCGTCACCGCGACGGTGGCGGCCCGGCCCGAGGGGACGATCAACCCCAACCTGGCCACCGGCGAGATCGAGCTGCACGACTGCGTGGTGACGGTCCTCTCCGCGGCGCTGCCGCCGCCGTTCCCGATCGACGAGCGGGCGGACTCGGTCGACGAGGCGACCCGGCTCACCTACCGCTACCTGGACCTGCGCCGCGAGCGCATGCAGCGCAACCTGCGCACCCGCTCGGCGGTGCTGGCCGCGCTGCGCTCGGAGCTGGTACCGCGGGAGTTCGTCGAGGTCGAGACGCCGCTGCTGATGCCCTCCACGCCGGAGGGGGCGCGGGAGTTCGTCGTGCCGTCCCGGCAGTTCCCGGGCAGTTTCTACGCGCTGCCGCAGTCCCCGCAGCTGTTCAAACAGCTCCTGATGGTGGGCGGCGCCGACCGTTACTTCCAGTTCGCCCGCTGCCTGCGTGACGAGGACCTGCGCGCCGACCGGCAGTACGAGTTCACCCAGCTCGACGTCGAGATGAGCTTTGTCGACCAGGACGACGTCCTGGAGGTGATCTCCGCCGCGGTGCTGACCGCCGCGCGGGCCGTCACCGGCGGGCCGGTCGCGCCGATCGAGCGGATCACCTGGCACGAGGCCATGGACCGTTTCGGCGTGGACAAGCCCGACCTGCGCTTCGGCCTGGAGCTCGTCGAGCTGACCGGGGTCTTCACGGGCAGCGGCTTCCAGGCGTTCGCCGGGGCGCCGTCGGTGAAGGGCATCCGGGTGCCTGGCGGTTCGGCCACCCACAATCGCAAGGCGCTGGACGCGCTGACCGACCGGGCCAAGCAGCTTGGCGCGAAGGGCCTGGTGTGGATGCGGGTCGGTGCCGAGGGGTCGCTGGAGTCGCCGGTGGCGAAGTTCCTCTCCGCCGCCGAACTGGCCGGGATCGTGAAGGCGACCGGCGGTGAGGACGGCGACCTGCTGCTGCTGGTCGCCGACGAGTGGGCGACGGTCTGCGAGGTGCTCGGCCAGCTCCGTAACGACCTCGGCCGCCCGCCGGCCGGCGAGGGCGGGTTTCGTTTCGTCTGGGTCACCGACTTCCCGCTGTTCGTCGGGGTCGATGCGCAGACCGGGCGGCCCAAGCCCGGCCACCACCCCTTCACCCGGCCGCACCCCGACGACCTCGACAAGCTCGAGACCGAGCCGCTGGCCGTGCGCAGCCGCGCCTACGACCTGGTGCTTAACGGCTGGGAGCTCGGCTCGGGATCGATCCGGATCCACGAGCCCGACCTGCAGCAGCGCATCTTCGCCGCGCTGGGGATCTCGGCGGCGGAGGCCGACCGCCGGTTCGGTTTCTTCCTGACGCCGTTCTCCTACGGGGCCCCGCCGCACGGCGGTTTCGCCGTCGGTATCGACCGGCTGGTGGCGATCCTCGCCGGCGAGGACAACATCCGCGAGGTCATCGCCTTCCCGAAAACCCAGTCCGGACTTGACCCGATGACCGGCGCGCCGACTCCGATCGACGCCCGGCAGGTGCGTGAGCTGGGCATCCGGGTACTCCCGACAGCGTAAACGCCGCCACCTTCACCTGCCACCACACGCGAATTCCCCTGCCTGGCAGGACCTGGCGGGCTCTTGACCGGGTGAAACCGCCTCCGGCGGCGTCCCGGCCGTTTTACGGTTACCTGGCCGCATCACGTGTCGTGGCGTGGGTATGACCGGTGAATCCGTCCCGGACGGGCATCGGGGCCGGCTGGTTCGGCTTCGGGCGGGTTGGCCGTGGATCACGCGCCGGATACGACAGGAGGCCCGGGAATGCAGATACCGTTCTCGCCGTCACCGACATCCAGTCTCGGCGTCGAGTGGGAGCTGGCGCTGGTCGACCGCCGTACCCGTCAGCTTCGCGGGGCGGCGACCGCCATCCTCGACGAGTATCAGGCCAAGATCGGTGAACATGCCGAACAGCGGGCCAAACACGAGCTGTTCGAGTCGGTCATCGAGGTCGTCACCGGGGTCTGCGACACGGTCGCCGACGCCAAGGCCGACCTGGCCGTGACCGTCGGTCTCATCGAGGATCTGGCCGCGTCGCGCGGGCTTGCCCTGATGTGCAGCGGTACCCACCCGATCACCAGTTATGCCAGCCAGCAGATCAGTCCCGACCCGCGCTACCGCTCCATCCTGGAACGCATGCAGTGGGTCGCCCGACGCCTGCTGATTTTCGGCGTGCACGTACATGTCGGCGTTCCCGCGCAGGAGCGGGCGATTCCCGTCGTGAACGCGCTCGTCGGCTACATCCCGCATTTCCTCGCGTTGTCGGCGTCCTCGCCGTTCTGGCTGGGTCTGGACACGGGGCTGGCGTCGTCGCGCTCGAAGGTGTTCGAGAGCCTGCCCACCGCCGGCCTGCCGTACCTTCTGTCGGACTGGGAGCAGTTCGAGCGGTTCATGGGGACGCTGGTGTCGTCCGGGACGGTGGAGACCATCCGTGAGGTGTGGTGGGACGTCCGGCCGCACCCGGACTTCGGCACGGTGGAGCTGCGTATCTGTGACGGCCTGCCGACCCTGCTGGAGGTCGGGGCGATCGCCGCGCTGACCCAGTGCCTGGTCGACCGGATGAACACCCGGCTCGACCAGGGCCACCGGCTGCCGACGCCGCAGCGCTGGGTGGTGCAGGAGAACAAGTGGCGGGCCGCCCGGTACGGCCTGGACGCCGAGATCCTGCTCGACGAGGGGGGCACGACCCGCCGTGTCCGGGACGAGATCGCCGTTCTCGTCGACGATCTGCTGCCCGTCGCGCGGCGGCTGGAATGCGTCGACGAACTCACCGACGTCCTGCACATTCTTCAGGTCGGCTCGAGCTGCGACCGCCAGCGCGCGGTGGCGCGGCAGGCCGACGGGGATCTCGCC